>JAFUTM010000102.1 GCA_017484235.1 Selenomonadaceae bacterium | reverse complement strand
CTACGAACCGCATAAAAAAATTGTATCATTTGTAGTGCTCGGCTCACTGACTGCCGCTGGACTTGGACTACTCTCACCTATGCTGATTCGCTATATTATGGACGAACTTCTGCCAAACGGCGTATCGACAAATATGATGATGGTTGCAGCCGGTCTGCTGTTAGTCTACACGGCGAGCTACTATCTCAACTATAAAATTGAGTGTCTCGGACGTGGAATGGGCGCAAGGATTGAATTTTCAATGCGCGAAAAGCTGTTCCGTCATATGCTGCGTATGGGCTATTCTTATTACGACAATGCTCAGAGTGGACAGCTGCTTTCAAGACTCGTTAATGACATCGCCGAAGTTGGAAATTTAATGTTTGCAATTCCGCACTTGTTTGTCACCTGCTCAATTACAATGATTGGTTCAATCGGTCTGCTGTTCTATTTAAACTGGCAGTTAGCGACGATTGTAACGATTCTGCTGCTGTTTAAGACTTACCAAGCGGCCGTAATGAATCGCGATATGAAAAATATGTTTATGCAGGCACGTGAAAATACCGGAAATCTCAGCGGTCAAATTTCTGAAAGTCTGCAGGGCATTCGCCTCGTCAAGATTTTTAATAACGAAGATAAAGAGCTGGCGAAGATGGTGCAGGCTGGTGAAAATCTTTTATCCGTGCAAGAAAACTCCTTCCGCACAGTCGGCAAACTTCACGGTGGTATGGACTTTTTCTCCAATCTGATGAATTTAGTCATTACCGTGCTCGGCGGCGTACTTATTAGTTTAGGGCTGATGACGATTAGTGATTTAGTTGCTTTCCTTCTGTATATGATGATATGCATGCGTCCAGTATTTCAATTGATGATGCTGACGGAAACTTACCAGCGCGGAATGGCGGGCGTCTATCGTTATCAAGAACTGATGGACCTGCCGGAATCCAGCGAAATTTCAAAAGAGCGTACTATTAATTTAGAAGCCGATGTAACAAGCCAAAATATTGAGTTCTCTCACGTTAAATTCGGCTATGAGAACTCTACGCCGATTTTTGATGACTTCAACCTGAAAATTAAAGCTGGTGAACACATCGGTATTGTCGGAATGACCGGCGGCGGCAAAACGACACTCTGCGAGCTTCTGCTTGGTATGTACGACCTTAACGGCGGCACGATTTCAATTGACGGCAAGGACATTAAAACGCTCCGTATGGACAGTCTGCGCGGTGATGTTGGAATGATTCAGCAGGATACCTTCCTGTTCAGCGCGTCGGTTAAGGATAACATCGCCTATGGCCGCAGTGACGCAACTGATGATGAGATTGTGGCTGCCGCTAAACTTGCTGAGGCGCACGAATTTGTAGAAGAACTGCCGAATGGTTATGATACCTTTATCGGTGAGCGCGGCGTCAAACTCAGCGGCGGCCAGAAACAACGCCTTGCCATTGCCAGAATGTTTCTGCGTAATCCAAAGATTTTGATTTTAGATGAGGCGACGAGTGCCCTTGACAATGAGACTGAACGCCAAATTCAAAGGGCAATGCAAAAACTCTCTGAAAATCGCACGACTATTACCGTTGCACATCGTCTCGCCACAGTTCGCAACGCCGACCGCATACTCGTTCTCGACAAGGGCAATATCGTTGAAGAAGGCACTCACGAACAACTAATCCAAAAACGCGGCGTATATTATAAATTATCTCAAAATAATAACTCGAACATATAATATTATTCTCACAAAAATTTGGTTTCTGATCTTTTGCAGGAATCAAATTTTTTATTTTAAACGAGGAAGCACAAAGTTTGGTCATAAGTGTATTTTTAATCTTCGAAACAAAAATTAAAAAAGCGTCACCATCTAAGGCAACGCTGAGGATATTTATGACCTTGACCATTGTGTAATTCACTCCGATTTCAGTCCGCTGTATGGTTATAACGGACTTAACAAGTTACTTCTTTTACTGACAAATTT
>JAFUTM010000101.1 GCA_017484235.1 Selenomonadaceae bacterium | reverse complement strand
TTAACTCAGGTCAAAACGGGAGATGTCAGCCCCCGACGATGTCTGACCTACGAGGTAGCGTTAGCGATTGAACCTCGCGTCCAGTAAAGACTGGTGTCGGTATGGACAAGCTCCGACCTCTTTAGGTCGTGAGTAGTTGACCGTACAGATTTTATATTAAAAAAATAATCCTTCGTCGTGAAGGATTTTATTTTTATTTAACGAAATTCTTGCGATTATATTTGTCTCTGGCTTCTGTTGACGGCTCAGGAATCTCAAATTTGATAGTATGCTCCGTTTTGAGTTCACCTCGAACATTCATCGAAAGATAATAACTGCTAAGTGGTTTGCTTTTGGCGGAAACTTCATACAGCTTTTTATCTTCGCCTTGAAAGAAGAGGCGATATGCACAGTTGTAATTTTTTTCATCAATGTAATTCAGACTGAACTCACCGCCAACGTATGTAGTATGGCTGCTCTCTTCTTCTTTAAAGATAACTTCGTCAATGGATTTTGTGTAAACTCGTTGAATATCTTCAATACTCATAGTTGGACGAATTTCGGAAACTAAATCTTGAATCATCTCAAGCAGTACCTTTTTGCCAATGCTAATCGCTGTTGAAGCGTCCATTCCATTAATCATCATAGTTCATCAGCTCCTCAATATTCAAGTGACATTTGTAATTCTTGTTCCATTTCCCTGCTAATATCAGCTTCCTGCTGAGCAATCTTAGCACGAATATATGGAGGCACTTCATCTTCTTCAACCTGACGCTTTGTGGTTTCTTCAATCCACTTGCCTTCTTCTTAATTACACCTCTGAAACTGTAGTTTCGCTGTCACTTTCAACTATAGTGCCTTTGCCTTGAGCAACTTGTTCTTTGACATATTCCTCAGCCACTTCACGCTTTTCAACAGTGAGGCCTTTGTTTGCATTTTTGCTTGCAAGTGTCTCCTCGACCATTTCAAAGCCGTATTTCTTATCGACAAGTTCAGCACCTTGACGCGCCGCCTTGAATGCTGCCATCAGCACCGCATTTGCAATGTCACTGCCGCTGAGGTTATCATACTTCTTCGCAAGTTCGTCAATGTCAATATTATTCGGCATTGTCGGCAAGATGTAATGTTGCCAAAGTTTTTTACGACATTCAAGATCAGGCAGTTTAAATTCAATGTGAGTTGAGATTCTACGCATAAAGGCAGGATCGAAATTGGAGATAAAATTTGTCGCGAAGATAATAAAATCTTGATAATCGTTCATAACCATCAGCATAACAGAACGCGTCTGATTTACACTTACATCAGTTGCGCTTGACATATTTGTTACACGTTTGCTGAGGATTGCGTCCGCCTCATCAAAGAATAATATACTATTCGTAGCTTTTGCAGCCTCAAATACTTTACGAATATTTTTAGGTGTTTCACCAACGTATTTGGATTCAATATCTGCGTAATTGACAGCAAGAATCTTTCTGCCAAGATGATTTGCAATTGCGTGTGCCGCCATTGTCTTGCCTGTGCCAGGTGCACCATAGAGATTTATACCTATTCTTTTAGATTGTTTGTAAACCTTTTACAATCCCCAATCCTCGAAGACTTTGCGGCTGTTTTCAGCGTAGTTGGCAACGTCAAGAATTTTGTCTTTCACCGATTGTGGCAGAATAATCTCATCAAATGTATATCTTTTTTGAAAATATTTGGAAATTGACTTTTCGCCGCACAGATTCTATAATAATTAATTAGGAATGACGAATGAGGAATGAGGAATTAATAATGGTAAATAAAATAATTCCTACTTCAATATTTATCTTATTCCTAATTCCTAATTTATAATTCCTCATTAGTTTGGTGGTGTCTATGCGAAACTTAACAGAAGTGTCATTAAAAAATAGGAGTCTCGTGTGGTATTTTATCTGCATTACAATAATAGGTGGCATATTTTCATACTTAAAACTTGGGCGAATGGAAGACCCAACTTTTACAATCCGGCAAATGGTAGTGACGGTTGCGTGGCCAGGCGCGACGGCAGAACAGATGACACTGCAGGTCACTGACAAACTTGAAAAGAAGATACAAGACACGCCAAATTTAAAGTATGTTAAAAGTGAGACACGCGCCGGCACCGCAGTTATATATGTCGTGCTGAAAGATGAGTTGTCAAAGTCGGATATTCGTCCGACGTGGCGCGATGTTCGCAACTTTTGTGAAGATGTTAAACGCGACCTGCCCGAAGGTGTCTATGGTCCTTACTATAATGACCGCTTCGATGATGTTTACGGTTCAATTTATGCGATTACCGGAGACGGTTTTAATTATGAGGAAATGCGGCAGCAAGCTGAGAAAATTCGACAGATAATCCTCAATGTCGACAGCGTGCAGAAGGTGGAGTTACTCGGCGTCCAGCCGGAGAAAGTCTACGTTGAGATTGAGCAGACGAAACTGGCTGAGCTTGGAATTAGTCCAACGCTGATTACGAATACACTTGCGCAGGCTAATCAGATGACACCTTCTGGAAGAATTGAGACCACTAGTGACAATGTAAATCTGCGTGTAACGGGCATCTTCGACGATGTGGAAGCGATAAAAAATCTGCCAATCAATGCGGGCGGCAAAATCTTTAGAATGGCGGACATTGCGACGATTGAGCGCAGATTTATTGAGCCGGCAGAAGAGATGATGTATTTTAATGGTGAGGCGGCGATTGGCATTGCGGTTTCAATGGAAGACGGCGGAAATATTCTGAAGCTCGGTGAAGACCTCAGCCGGACAGTTGTAGCGATCCAATCAGATTTGCCCGTCGGGCTTGACATTCACCAAGTCTCAAATCAGCCGGCAGTGGTCGATAACTCTATTCACGACTTTGTTAAGACGCTGATTGAAGCAATTGTTATCGTTCTTGTCGTCAGCTTTATAAGTTTAGGTCTGCGCACTGGTCTGGTCGTAGCTTTATGTATACCACTTGTGCTGGCCGGCACGTTCTGCCTAATGTACATTATAGGAATTGACCTGCATAAAGTGTCACTCGGCGCGTTGATTATTTCACTTGGTCTATTAGTCGATGATGCGATTATCGCGGTTGAGATGATGAGTGTGCAGCTGGAGCGCGGCTTCGACAAATTTAAGGCAGCGTGCTATGCTTTTGATATGACGGCAAAACCTATGCTTACCGGTACACTGATAACCTGTTCTGGATTTATACCGGTCGCCTTTGCAAAAGGACTGGCAAGTGAGTTCTGCAGCGCATTGTTTCCGGTTATTCTTATTGCGCTGGTGCTGTCTTGGATTGTGTCCGTAATGATTGCGCCGTTATTTGGAAGTTACTTAATAAAGGTTAGCGTCAATTCACAATCTGATGTAAAAGATCCATATCAAAGTAGATTTTATAAAATATTCCGCCGTATACTGGAGTGGTGTCTCGGACATAGGAAGGTTGTTCTGGCGGCGACGGTTTTAACTTTTATAATTTCTTTGTATATGATGAAATTTATCAAGCAGGAATTTTTCCCAGCGTCGCTGCGGCCGGAAATTATTGTTGAGATGACTCTGCCCGAAGGCTCATCAATGGAAGCATCACAGACAGAGGCAGCGAACTTTGCAAAGTTTTTAGCTGGACACTCTGAAGATATTGTAAATTACTCTTATTATGTCGGTCAGGGCGCACCTCGATTCGTGCTGACTATGGACGTAGTCTTGCCGAAAGATAACTATGCTCAGTTTATAATAGTCTCTCAAGATACCGAGTCACGTGAGCGGCTTACTTCGGCGATACGTGAAGAACTTGCCGATAATTTTCCGAACGTGCGCGGCAACATCAAGTTTATTCAGACCGGACCGCCGGCAGAATATCCGGTGATGATTCGCGTCTCCGGTTATGAGATTGACAAAGTTAAGGCAATTGCCGGTCAAGTTGCCAACCGTATGGCTAAAGATTCCAACCTTACAAATGTACATTGTGACTGGCAGGAGAAGTCTAAGATTGTGCATATTGAATTAGAACAAGACAAGCTGCGTGCACTGGGCGTATCGACTCAGACGGTTAAGCAGATGTTATATACTGAGATTACCGGTGCAAAGGCAGCTGAGTTTTATACTGGCGATCGAACGATTGATATTGAGCTGAGGACTGCGGCGTCTAATCGTAAGGATTTGTCGCAGATTAAGTCACTGCCGATTTATCTAGGTTCAGCGGGCTACGTACCTTTAGAGCAGATTGCCAAAATAAGTTTTGAGGCTGAAGACGGGCTGATTAAGCGGCGCGACCTTTTGCCGACAATTACGGTACAGGCGAATATCAACAGCGGCACGGCAAATGACGCGACAAAAACGGCTTACAATTCTCTGCAGGAAATAATTGACGAACTGCCAGTTGGATATTCAATCGAGGCGGGCGGCTCATTTGAGGATAGTCAGACTTCAATGAACTTTTTAGTTGTGCCGATTCCGGCTATGGTGTTTATTATTATGACGCTGCTGATGTTCCAGCTTCGCGAGTCCAAGTCAATGATTTTAACGCTTCTGACGGCACCGCTCGGATTAATCGGTGTAAGCTGGATAATGCTGGCTTCTGGCAAGGCAATGGGCTTCGTTGCCGCGCTTGGAATATTAGCACTGTTCGGAATGATAATCCGCAACTCAGTAATATTAATTGACCAAATACACAAGCACCTCGATGCAGGTGAAACGCTGCACGAGGCTATAGTTGATTCGGCTGTATTGAGGTTTCGTCCAATTATGCTAACGGCGGCGGCGGCAATTTTAGGAATGATACCGCTGATGGTAAGCGAATTTTGGGGACCAATGGCGGTTGCGATTGCCGGTGGATTATTTATTGCAACAGTCTTAACTCTACTTGTTCTGCCAGTAATGTATTCTCAGTTCAATTAATAATGCGTAATGCTTAATTAAAAAATCCGCGAGCCGGACGCGAGCGGCGTCCGCGTTAAGTCACGTGATGTGACTTCAGCGGACTGTTTCTTTGCTTCTTTCTTCCAAAAGAAAGAAGGCTGTAATTAAAAAAAATTAAGATTAGAGATACAAGCAAAAACAAGAAAACAAAAGAGGTGATATTATGACACTAAAAAATAAATTATTTATAGTTGCATTGTTGAGCGTTGCCATACTCTCATTTTGCCATATTGATAAAATATCTGCAGCTCCGGCACCGAGCAAGCATATCAAATTTAATATTACGAGACCAGCCGTCCGTGAGATTGCAGATATTACCTATGTGCAGCACTTCAACTGGCCAGTGTATCGTCTTAAAATGGATATTTTAAAGCCGGAAAGTAATGAACCTCTGCCTGCGGTTTTGTTTATCACAGGCGGTGGATTCGTCGCAGCGGCAAAGACAACTTATATTCAACAGCGCGTACACCTCGCCGAAGCCGGATACGTTGTGGCAAGCGTTGAATATCGAATTGTGCCTAACACTTATAAAGACGCCCTTCAAGATATAAAAGCCGCAATCCGATACCTCCGCGCACACGCCAAAGAGTTCAACATTGATCCGAATCGTATTGCCGTAATGGGCGAATCCGCTGGCGGTTATTTGGCGGCAATGGTTGGCGTCACGAACGATATTAACGAGTTTGACGTTGGTGATAATCTCAACCAGAGCAGTGCTGTGCAGGCAGTCGTTGACATTTATGGACTCTCCGATTTAACAAAAGTTGGCGCAGACTATTCAGCAGAAGTACAAGAGGCTCATAAGTCTGCCGGTGCGACGGAAGCCCTCTTCGTTAATGGCGTTGCGCTTTTCAGCGGCACAGGCGGCGGCATTTTATCTAATCCAGAGTCGGCAAAAGCGGCTAATCCAATAACGTACATATCAGCCAATACTCCGCCATTTCTGCTAATGCACGGTGATAAGGACTCAGTAGTTTCACCAAGTCAGACGGAATTGCTGCACACAGCTCTCTGCAACAAGGGAATTGACTCTACGCGCTACGTCGTCGAGAGTGCCAATCACGCTGATCATTATTGGAATCAGCCGGAAGTTGAAATTATTATTATAGACTTTTTAAATCGAGTGCTAAAGAATTAATAATTATAACGATAAATAAAATGGCCGCAGTATTCATCTCAACTAAGAGAAAATCACTGCGGCTTTATATTATTTATTAAATGTTAGTTCTTATTTTTATTTTCGGTGTACGTTATAGATGTTTCATTATCGTTTGTTAATTGCACATTGTCAATTGAATAGTCCAGCTTGCCAATGGAATAACCATTATCGTCAACTTCAATGATAGAATCCATATCAGTTGTTACGAAGTTGTCGTCATTCGCAAACCAATAATCATCCTCTATAAAGTTAGCGGTTTTCGTGGATTTTGTGTATTTATCGTTGGAGATAACTTCGCCTTCGCTATCAATAAAAGTAATTCGCTTATTCTTGCCGCCCTTGACCGTAAGAGTTCCGTCACTTATCGTGAAGATGACATTGCTGCCCTTGACCGACACTGATTCAATCTCGTCTTCTATCATTATGGAATCTTGACCAGCTTTGTAATCAGTTATGACATCATTGCCTGATTCATAAACGAATACATCGCGACCTGCACCACCGGTCAGAGTATCATTTCCACCACTACTGATAAGCGTATCCGCACCTGCGCCGCCAAGCAATTTATCATTGTTATCGCCACCGGCAAGATAATCATTGCCATTTCCACCATTAATTGTGTTAGCACCGCTGCCACCGAGTATTGTGTTCGCTTTTGAACTGCCCTTTATATTGATTGCTGCCGTCCGATTAGAAGCATCCATCATAATGACTTTAGACTTTGCCTTAACTTTGGCTTTATCTGAATCTGTAATAAACATATCATTATCATATACACGCGTATGCGTACCTAATTTGTCAATCACGGTCAGTTCTTTAGATTTGCCGTTCTTAACAGTGAGTGTACCCTTGCCTGCTTTAAGTATAACATCACTACCCTTGACGGACGAAGCACTGACATAATCACCTGTTATGACAATCGAATCCTCATCAGCTGTATAATCAGTAATAACGTCCTTGCCGCTACCAGATTCATAAACGAAGACGTCTGCACCGTCATTGCCGGTTAGCGTATCCTTACCTTTACCGCCATTAAGAGTATCCTTACCGGAGCCGCCAATCAGTTTATTCACCTTATCATTACCGATAATCTCAACATCATTAGAAACCTGCGAACCAACAACGGTTTTAACTTTAGCCAAATCAGCAAGGTCAAACGTGCCCTTAAAACCAGAACCAAGTGTTACGGCCGTCTTTGCTTTATTTATTGTATAATCATCACTGCCGACAGATTGCGTTGTGCTATCGATAATGTTGACTGTAGACAAGCTTGTCGCGCCGCTCAGAGTTATTTTACCGTTGTTAGCGGATTCATTTCCAACATTAACAATAATATCGGATCCGCTAGTTGTTGTTGTATAACTGTTGCCAGATATTTGGATTGTGTCAGTTGAATTATACCCATAAATAATATCATTGCCGTCACCTTCGGCATATTGGAATATCATAGAACCTCTATTAATTTCACTTGATTGATTTTCAGAACTATTGCGTTCTGCGTAAGCAGTTGTACTTCTGAGTATACTAGCATTAACAGTATCATTGCCTTTTCCAGCATTAATAATACTCCTACCCATACCTGTTACATTGATATAATCATTACCGACACCAGCATTAACAGAGGCAATACCAAAACTGTCTACTTTAATAGTATCGTCACCCGCACCGCTATTAATAGTAGAATCTGATACAGCGGAGGAAGTTATATTGTCATTTCCATCAGAAGTTGTTATTAACCAATCTTTCTCATCATCTGTATTTCCAAAAGAAAATTCTTGAGCACTTGCTTTTAATGCAGAATAAACTATTAAATTAGACGTTTGTTCAATTTGTGCAATAGAATTGTTTTGTTTTGACGAGGATATTTCTCCATTGTTTGATAAATAGCCACCTGAACGTAGTTTAAAATTATCAACAAATTTATTTTTTAATTTAATGGCAGAAATTATATCTTCTTCGGATACTCTCTCAACCTTTGTTATATTAATTTTTTTATCTTTACCATCTGCAATAATCATTGCATTATCAAGACCCACTTTTATAGTAATATCTTCACTATCAGCATTAGTTAAAGTAGAAACATTATCGTTGCTTTGAATACGTATCTTGTTGCTTTCTTCATAACAATAGATTGTATCAGTGCCATCACCAGTACTATATACGATTAGATTATCTTTAGATGAAGCTAAATTTATTACATCATCATCTAATCCGCCTCTTATGACATTGTTGGTTGCTTTATCGCTGAGAATGATATAATCTTTTCCAGCATCGCCATAGATATAGTGTCCATCTGACTTAGAATTAATTGCTATACCTTGTACAACTATTCTATCATCACCATTGCCACCGTGCATTGTGTGACCTTTTCCGGCAGATACTAAGTAATCATTGTCATTGCCAGCATATACATAATTATTATAAGTATTGTCTATACTGAAAACTGTGTCATTACCTCTGCCTGAATATATTTGTAAATTTGAATGTTTGATCAATATATGATCATTTCCATCATCACTATAAATGGGCTTATCTCCATCTTTACTACTTATAATATCATCATCTTTTTTTGTTCCAACTTCGCTGAAGTCCAGCTTTTTAAATACATCGCCTAAAATTTCAAGATAATTCTTTTCATCTAGTCCTTCATTGATATTTACTTCCATAAATAAACTTTGTAATACAGTTATTACTTTTTTCGCCATATCAAAAACAGCATCATCCGCTCCCTGAGTATAAGTACTAACGCTATCGTGTACAATAGTAACAATCGTATCTGTAATTGCTGTCTTCAACGCTAAAGATGAAGGCAATCCGTCATTTTTATATTTGTCTATACTTTCTTGATATTGCCAGTATCCACAAACTAAACCAGTGCACACAGAAGTTAATATAGCTATCGGACCAAATGGTGCTGCTTCGCTAGCACTAGAACCAAGTGCTGATATCGCTGCTTTAGAAAATAATTTTATACTATTTTTTTGCAAATCTTCTACGTCTATATCTTTGAAATTTTCTCCACCTATTTTTTTACATATAACTGGAATGCAATTTCCAACAACAGCTACTGCTGCAGCTGCTACAGGTAGAAGTATCTTACTGGAGCCGTGATATTTATCATAATTGCCAATAAAATCTGTTATTTGTGAAACAATTTGAAGTGTATCGTCAACAAAATCCGGAATGTTCTTTTTATTAGCGTCATCTTTTGTACCATTATCAGCAATATCATTAATGAGATTAAGTGTGTCGTCCGCTATTTTTAGAACATTCGCAACCATTTTTAAGAATGAATCAACTGGTGGAATATTCTTTTTACCAAAATTCTTTAGTTTATAAATATCAGCAGCAAATTTTAAAATAGAACCTACATCAGATGACAAGAAATCCATTAATTTTACGTCATTTTTTAATGCCCATTCAAGTCCACTGTCTTTGTAAAAATTACTAAAAAGTTTTAATAAAGTAATGTCTTTGTTATCAATATTTATATTTAAAATAATATCCTTATCTTTGTTAGTTGTATTGTCTGAATCTTTATAGCCATCAGTGAATTGAATGGTTTTGTTATTAGGATCAATAACAGTGACTTGCTTACCTTTTGCTTCTTTGAGAGTTATTGAGCCATCGTCGATTGTGATTACGACGTCATCGCCATTGAGTTCGGCTTTGCGGATACTTCCAGATAATAGTTTAATCTTATCCTCAGTACCGTAATTCTCAACAATGTCGTCACCGTCACCGATTGAATATTCAATTATTTCAATAGCTGTGTACCTATCGTTATTAATGATAGTATCGTTACCTTTACCTCCATTAATGGTAATATCTCCAACTGAATTGAAACCACTATTTCTTATAGAATCGTTGCCACTTCCTGCATTTATGGTTACTTGTGTAGCTTCATAATTGTAAATGGTATCGTCACCAGCACCCGAATCTATCAACGCTATAGAAGAACCGACGTGTTCTTCACCATTTAAAATATAATCGTCGCCCTCACCACTCTTGATTGTCACTTCTGAAGCTGTATTATCAATCGTGTCTTTACCTCCACCGCTCTCAATCGTCACTTGTGAAGCAGAATTGTTAATTCTATTATCTCCAGAAGCAGCGTATATTGCGCTCAAAGATGCACCATAATCGTTATAAATAGTGTCACTTCCAGAACCAGCGTAAATTTTTACATTAGTTGCAGCGTTAGCAATAGTATCGTTATAGTTTGATCCATTAATATTTATACTTGATTGATTATTACGAATAAACAATATTCCATTGGAATTAATTGTTTCGATTTCGCCGTTCGCATTTTTTATTTGGAGTTTTCTATTAGCGGCGTCCTTTAGTGTTATAGAGCCATTGCCAACATTAATGAGTAAATCATTGTCACTAATCTTAGTAGTATAGCTACCATTAGTTATGTGGATTAAATCATTAGAGGCTACATTTTTAATAACATCGTTACCGTCACCATTCGCATATTGAAAAATATTATCGCAGCTGTAAGCGTATTCATAAGAACCACGCCAGGAAGGATAAATATTTATTGTATCATTACCTTTGCTTGTACTAATTGTTATATTATTTCCAAAATTTTCGATAGCATCATTGCCATTGCCAGCATTAATTAAGACATTATGCCCATAATTGCTAATGGTATCATTGTCATTACCAGAATTGATATTTGTCTGTGATCCATTATTGTAAATTATGTCATTTCCATCTCCAGATATTATTTCTGTTTGTGATGTATTATAATGATTAGATATGTAATCGTCGCCTGCCCCTGAATTAATTGTCACTTCTGAAGCTTCGTTGTAGATTGTATCATTGTAATTGGAGCCAATGATATTTGTATTGGAATCATTATTTCCAACAAATACAATACCATTAGGATTGAGGATATCAATTTTACCATTCGAGTTCTTTACACTAAGTCTCCTGTTAGCACCATCTTTAATCATCAACCCTTCATAACCAATATTAATATACAAATTATTTCCATAAGTTGAGGCCGTATAATTTCCACTAGTTATGTGAATTAAATCATTAGTTTTTAAGCCTTGAACAATATCATAATCGTCTCCTTCAGCAAATTGTATAACATTGTTACCAGAGCGATACGAGGAAAGATTTATTGTATCATAACCAGAGCCAGCATTGATTGTCACATTTCCACTGGAATCATCATAGATATAATCATCATCGTCACCAGCATTAATTGTTACTTGCGAGGCTCTATTTGAGATGTGATCATTACCGGAACCAGCGTTAAGTGCTGATAAGGAAGCATTGCCCCAGTTATCTAGGGTATCATTTCCATTACCACCATTTATTGTGACTTGCCAAGCAGAGTTTTGAATATAGTCATCGCCATAATCAGCGTATATTGCTGTGAGTGAAGCTTGATAGTCATTCAAAATATTATCATCGGCAGAAAATGTTGATATTGTGACATTTGATCCATAATTGCGAATAGTATCGTTTTCACCTGAGCCAATGATACTTCTATTTGACAGACCATTACGAACATATACTGTACCATAACGATTAATGGTATCAATTGAGCCACTTGCATTTTTTATTTGAAGTTTTCTATAAGCTGCGTCCTTAAGAGTCAACTTTCCATTTCCAACTTGGACAATCAGATCATTATCACTAATTTGTGTTGTATAGCTACCACTAGTTATATGTATTAAATCGTTAGTTTTGATATTTTGGATAATGTCATTGCCATCACCCAATGCATATTGGATTAACGTATTACCGCTTTAATAAGGAGCAAGAGCGATAGTATCATTACCTTTTCCACCATTAATTGTTACGTTTTCTCCAGAGTTATTGATGCTTTCGTTGTCAGATGTACCAGAAATAATTGTATTGTCATTGTAATTTGTCACATCTACCATTATTTTCACCTCGTATGCAAAATAAAGTTTATGGCATATATTCTAACAATTCTGACATTATAAATCAATAGGCTTAACCATATTATAATCTAAATCTAATCTTTTCTTAAATAACCGTTAATCAAAACATCGTCGCCGACCAACTCAGTTTTAATATCGTGAAGTAAAGCCGCGTCACTTAAATTGATAAAACCGTCACCCTCAACACTAGTCAACGCGTTGCGTCCGCCAATAATTTTAGGTGCAATAAAGGCGTACAGTTTATCAACTAAATTTTCATTGAGTAGTGAAAAATTTAATGTGCCACCGCCCTCGACAAAGACAGAGGTAATATCGCGCTTGCCAAGTTCACGCATTAATAAGGTCAAGTCAACACGTTTGTCATTGCCAGCCGTTATAATGTCAACGCCAAGATTTTTAAGAGCCTCAATTTTATTGCGCGGTGCGTTCTCAGTTACAGCAATTATCGTTTGTGCCTGACCGTCCGTTACAACATTGGCCTCAATCGGCGTACGAGCGTTGCTGTCAACGATAATTCTAATCGGATTTTTGCCGCCGTCAATTCGCGCCGTCAACGTCGGATTATCGGCCAGCACAGTTCCGACACCAACCATTATTGCATCGTTAATGTCTCTGAGTTCGTGAACTCGTTTTCGTGACTCTGCACAAGTTATCCATTGCGATTGACCGGAAGCAGTTGCAATTTTACCGTCAAGTGACATCGCCGTCTTTAATGTGACAAATGGCATTTTTGTTGTTATCCACTTCAAAAACACTTCGTTGAGCTTTTTGGCTTCATCTTCTAATACGCCGACTTTAACTTCGATACCAGCATCAGTCAAAATTTTAAATCCATTGCCGGCGACTTTAGAATTAGGATCACTCATTGCAGCTACTACACGCTTAATACCAGCATTGACGATGGCATTTGCACAGGGCGGCGTCCGTCCAAAGTGCGAGCACGGCTCCAACGTTACATAGAGCGTTGCACCTTCAGCCAGCTCACCAGCCATATTCAGCGCGTGTACTTCAGCGTGCGGAGTACCAGCTTTACGGTGCCAGCCCTCAGCAATAATACGTCCGTCTTTAACAATAACAGCGCCAACCATTGGATTTGGCGAAGTGCGACCGCGTGCATTTGCCGCAATGTTTAATGCTATTTCCATATACTTTTCGTCTGTCAAATTAATCACCCTTTACTAATTAGTAATGCGTAATGCTTAATTCTTAATTTAAAAATCGTGAGCTGGATGCGAGCGCAACCCGAACGCGAGAGCACGTGATGTGCTCTCAGTGAGGGCGGCTTTTGTCCACTTTTGGCCGCTCAAAAGTGGTCTCTTACTTAAAAAATTTTACTTAGTCACTAACTTAAAAATTAGGCACATATGATTTATTTTAGCAGATTAAATTACAATACATCAAGCAGACACTGTCTCTTTTTATAAATTTTATATATTTATAAACATTGACACAATATTTTAAAAATTGTAAAATATGTATATTAAATTTTTCAAAATTTACTCATATTGTAAATGCAAGCAGGAGGATTGAATTATGGAACATTTTGACAAGAAAGCTATTGACCTTAAAGTCAAAGAATCGCTGCCATTTAATCATCACTGGCACAATTATTTCCATTTGGAAATGCCGTTTGGTCTGATTAACGATCCGAATGGTCTCACTAAGCTCGGTGATACTTACCATATTTTCTTTCAGTGGAATCCGTTAGGCGTTGTCCATAAAAATAAATGCTGGGCACATACGACAACGAAAGATTTTATCAATTATACAACGCCGGAATTAGCACTCTGGCCAACTGATGTC
>JAFUTM010000100.1 GCA_017484235.1 Selenomonadaceae bacterium | reverse complement strand
TGACGGATCAATTTCTGCATGTGACACTATTATAAGACCAGGAACTGATCTTTCAACGAGTTTTCTAAAATACAATCGCACCGCAGGACTCGTCAAAACAATCGCCTGATAACCCATATTAGTGAGTTTTTCAAGTTCAGTATTTAATGAATTGATGAGTTTACGCATAGAATCTGGATCCATACTGACGAAAGAACCGTGATCTGTCCTCTGGACACCAGCAGCAATTCTGTTTTCCAATGCAGGATCAAGCGTGACACAAGGCAGTGTATTATCTTGAGTAACTTGTTGAGTAATTTGTCTTGCCATTGCGTGACGAACATATTCAGTTAAAATTTCAGTATCTTTCGTTGCACGTGCATAGTCCGCAAGCACTTCAAGGATTGTTGCCATATCACGAATTGAAATTCTCTCACGTAATAAGTTTGCAAGTACTTTTTGAATTTCGCCAACACCCATAAGGTCTGGTATAACTTCGTCGACGAGTGATTGATGTGTTTTGCTCATGTTGTCGATAAGATTCTGCGTCTCTTGACGACCAAGAATTTCGGCAGCGTGTTGTTTTATAACTTCTGTCAAATGAGTAGCAAGCACTGAGACTGAATCAACAACTGTATAACCGTTTAACTCAGCCTGCTCGCGTTCACTTTCTGGAATCCAAAGTGCGGGCAGTCCAAATGCTGGCTCAATTGTTTCAATTCCAGGCACTTCTTCAAATACCGTGCCGGAATTCATTGCCAAATAGTGATCCAATAATAATTCACCTCGTGCAATTTCCATACCTTTTAATTTGATTATATAAGCATTTGGCTTAATTTGAATATTATCTCTAATTCTTATAGTAGGTACAACTAAACCAAGTTCTAAGGCGCATTGCCTTCGTATCAGTACAATTCGATCCAATAAATCGCCGCCTTGTCCAGTGTCAACCAGCGGTATCAAGCTGTAACCGATTTCCAGTTCCATAGGATCGACTTGAAGAAGAGATACGATATTTTCAGGTTTAGTTGCTTCCGTTTTAGCTTGAACTTCTTGTTCTTCTTCAGTTGTTTCAAGACTTTCAAAATGTGATTTCCTAAGATTATAACCTATAAATCCGCAGGCAACGGCAAGGCAGAAAAATGGAATACCAGGCAATCCTGGCACAATTGCCAAAAGTGCCAGAACTGAGCTGACAATAAAGAATATGCGCTCATTGCGGAAAAGCTGAGTAATGAGATCGTGACCAAGATTGCCCTCAGATGCTGCACGAGTGACTATGATACCGGTTGCTGTTGAAATCAATAATGCAGGAATCTGACTGACTAAGCCTTCACCAACAGTTAAAAGTGTATAGGTTTGTAACGCATCGACTGCCTCCATATTGCGCTGCACCATACCGATAACAAAACCGCCCGCAATATTGATTAACATTATAATTATTGCAGCAATGGCGTCACCTTTAACGAATTTAGAAGCACCGTCCATAGCGCCAAAGAAATCAGCTTCACGTTGAATCTTTTCGCGCCGGACTTTAGCTTCAGCGTCGGTAATTGATCCTTGATTGAGGTCTGCATCAATTGCCATCTGCTTACCTGGCATTGCGTCCAATGTAAAACGTGCCGAAACTTCAGCAACACGTTCCGAGCCTTTCGTTATAACTATAAAATTAATGATAACCAAAATTATAAACATGATAAAACCGACAACTGGATTACCGCCAATGACGAATTCTCCAAAAGCGGTTATAACTTCTCCAGCATATCCATTAATTAAAATGAGTCGCGTCGAAGAAATATTTAGTGCTAATCGAAACAGCGTTGTCACCAACAGCAGCGATGGAAATACCGATAAATCCAACGCTTCCTCATTATAAATGGCACTCATAATAACTATAAGTGCTATAGTAATATTTAAACATATCATTAGATCGAGGAGTGGAGTCGGTAAAGGAATGATCATCATGATAACGATCATAACCAACGTAAATGCAATTATTACGTCGCTGTAATTTCTAATAAATGTGCCCAGTGAAAATGAACCACCGGTCACATTTTCTGGTGAAGCAGCCATTCTTTTCTCCTTTTTCTTATTTTTATCATGTTGTTTTCTAAGCTCGCCTAACGACTGTTCCAGTCGCGCAAATACATCTTTACCCATATTGTTTAAATGTTATAATCCATAGTTCACAATTTGCCTGCATATATCATTAAAGGTAGTTGGTCGCATTTAAAACATATCAACCCATAACTATAAATCACGTTGTTTAAACTCGTGTATTTAAATCATTACTACCCCAAACCTCCATTAATCATTAATTATAATGTTTATTATTTAATGTCAAGCTGCTGACGGCTGAGGCGCAGTCTTCCGATTTTTGAGACGATATACATAAGCTAATACTTCAGCAACAGCTTGATATAATTCGTGTGGCACCATATCGCCAACTTGCACTGAAGTATAAAGCGCACGTGCCAGCGGTTTATTTTCAACTATAGTTACTTTATTTTCGCGAGCAATCTGTTTTATTCTTTCTGCCACCACGTCTTGTCCTTTAGCTACAACAAGAGGTGCGACCATTCCAGATTTATACATAAGCGCAATCGCCAAATGTGTAGGGTTTGTTATAATAACATCTGCTTTTGGTACTTCCTGCATCATACGCATCATCGCCATTTGACGCTGCTTTTGTTTAATTTTGCCCTTAATCTGAGGATCACCTTCCATTTGTTTATATTCATCTTTAACTTCTTGTTTTGTCATTTTCAAATCTTGGGTTGTCTGCCATTTTTGATAAGAATAATCTGCTATTGCCATTATGATTATTATCGCTATAACTTGGAATACCATATTAAATATGACTTTTGCGATTTCTTCAAGGCTCTTTGCCAGATCAAAATATATAAAATATGGCATGAACGGAATTTGATCTTTTAAGTATAAATATAAGAATGAACCAATGATAGCAATTTTAAATAAAGATTTTACTAACTCAACTAGTGATCTCTTAGAAAAAATTCTGCCGAATCCATTAATCGGATTTAATTTATTAAGATTAAAGGATAACCTTTCAAGATTAAACATTAATCCAACTTGGTAAATATTTATAGCTAAGCCTATAATTAAAATTGAAACCATAATTGGAAACGCCGTTTTCGCAAGAAGTAACATTATTCCCAAAAATATTTCTCGAATGGATTCAACACTGGTACTTTGCGCAAGATGACTATAAATATAAATTGTATATTCAGCTATATTTGTATAAATATACTCCCAAAGAATTTTTACAAGAAAAAAACCTACTAATAAAACAAAAGCGGTATTTAATTCCTGACTTCTTGCAACTTGGCCTTTAGCTTTAGCATCGCGGCGCCTTTTTTCAGTTGGTTCTTCAGTTTTTTCGCCGCCTTCAGCAAATCGCTGTAAGTCAAAGTTAATTGATTTATATGAAGTTTTATTATCATTTATAAAAATAAATCTATGGAACAAGCGATTTAATCGCAAGAGATATGTTTCCATACATTGCATTAAATACCACATCCAAAAACAAAACATAGAAAGGAACCATCATCGATAGCATAAAAATTCCTATCATTAAATGCATTGGAATACCTACAACAAAAATATTCATTTGCGGCATTGTTCTTGCTAAAATACCGAGTCCAACATTTGTCATTAGAATAGCAAATGTCACTGGCATTGCTATTTTCATTCCAGTAGAAAAAATACCAGCTGTTAAATCTCCAATTAATGTAGTTGTAGAGGGCGACCACTCCATTCCCAAAAGTGGCAGTACCTTAAAACTTTCAACCAATGCCGCCACTATCATATGATGACCATTTGTTGCAAGGAAAATCATAATTCCTAAATTGTAAAGAAAACTGCCGATAAGCGGTACCTGCTGACCAGAAGTTGGATCCATTACATTTACTATGGCAAATCCAACTTGCATATCCATAACCTTACCTGCCATATTTATTGCTGCAAAAGATATGAATGCAACCAGACCAATTATCCAGCCAACAAACATTTCTTTTACAACAGTTGCTGCATACATTAATATAGTCGATGGCATATCAGCAAAATTCTCGATATTAACTATTGGAAGGAGTAAAAAAGTAATGGTTACAGCCGTTGCAACACGAAACAACATTGGTATATTCATGCTGCCAAAAAAAGGTGAAATTAGAAAAATACCTGACGTTCTTGATAATACAAGCAAAAAAGCTGCAATATGATTTTGTAATATATCATAAAAATCAAACGTAGCTTTCACCTCTGCCTGTAATTTACAATATTCATATCAATAATTATTGGATTCTCATTGGTAAATTGACAAAAACTTCTGTAACAAAACCAACCATTATTTTTAGCATCCAAGGTCCAAAAATTAATATTGCAACAAAAACCGCTATAATTTTAGGAATAAATGCCAAAGTCTGTTCATTAATAGAAGTAGTTGCCTGAAATACACTAACCATTAAACCAACGGCAAGTCCTAAGCCCAACATTGGTGCAGAAACAAGTAAAACCGTCATCAACGCTTCCTGCGCCAACTGTATTACCAAATCTCCAGACATTTACTGCACCACCAAACTAATAATTACATTTAAATTTTATTCATCTTAAATCAGAATCAATTAATCATTATAAAATTATTTGAAACTTATTATCAATGACCGAATCAGCAAATGCCAGCCGTCAACCATAACAAATAATAAAATCTTAAAAGGCATAGAAATCATAACCGGCGGCAACATCATCATACCCATTGACATAAGTGTACTTGCAACAATCATATCAATGACTATAAAAGGAACATAAATCATAAAACCAAGCTGAAATCCTGTTTTTAATTCACTAATAACAAATGCTGGAATTAATGTAAATGTTGAAACATCATCTTGCGTTTCCGGCCTTTCAGATTCAGATAGATTCACGAATAATGCTAAATCGGCCTCTCTTGTCTGTTTAAACATAAATTCACGCATAGGTGTAACAACGTTATCAATAGCTTCTTCTTGAGAGATTTGGCCTTCTAAATAAGGCTGTATTCCCTGTTCATTTGCTTGACTCCAATAAGGTGACATTAAGTAAAATGTCAAAAATAATGCAAGCGAAATCATAACCTGATTAGGAGGCACATTTTGAGTTGCCAAAGCATTACGCAAAAATCCAATTACAATTATAATGCGAATAAAAGATGTCGTCATAATTAAAATGCCAGGTGCCAAAGATACAAGTGTCAATATACCTAATATTTGTAATGTTACAGCCACATCTTGTGGATTTTCAGATGTTCCAACTCCAATATTAATATTTGGAATAAAAGGTGCTGCCTCTACATTATTCATAAATAAAACAAGTATAACTAAAGTAGACACAGCCGACACAATACGCTTCAATCGTTCGACACTCCTATTCAAATGGAAAAAGAAATTACTACATCTTAAACGTCCAAAATATTGTAATCTTAAAAGAATAAAAAATAACTTATATACACTAAAATTAATGCCTTTTCTTCAAAGAAGAAAGTTTTTGTACTAATGAAGACAAAGAACCAAATTCTTGTGAGAACATATCAGAAGAAAAAAAGTTTGCCTGATTGCGTAAACGTTCAATTTCTTCTGGATCTAAAACTTCGGTCAAAAGTGTTATTGATTGATCTGTTACGCCTAATAAAAATACTCTGTCGGCCATTTCAATTATGCAGACAGAGCGGTTAGCACCAAGCGGCAAATTCTCCAAAACTCTGCCGCCGTGTCCAGGAATGCGAGCGTTAAACCGTCCGCCCAAAAATTTTGCTGCAAAATATGCCATAAAAAACACTACAGCAAATACAGCTAAAAGACTTAAAATATATGCTATCGTAGACCACCAGGAAACACCGGCAGGCTTTGGCTCGACATCTTCATATCCCGCCAAATACCCACCGGCAGCCTCTGCGGTTACCTGTCCTGCGTTTAAAAAAGTAATTACAACTAATATAAACGCAAAAAATAAATAAATTTTTCTGTTTCCAATCATTAGCCAACAGCTTTGCGTACTGCTTCAAGAACACGATCCGCCTGAAACGGCTTAACAATAAAATCACGTGCTCCGGCTTGAATTGCCTCAATAACCATTGCCTGTTGACCCATTGCACTGCACATGACAATTTTAGCATTAGGATCAATTTTTCTGATCGCCTTAACTGCGGAGATACCGTCCATCTCAGGCATAGTTATATCCATCGTAGTGAGATCAGGTCTAAGCTCGTTATATTTTTCAACGGCTTTCATTCCATTTTCGGCCTCACCGACAACTTCATATCCATTTTTGGACAAAATATCCTTTACCATCATTCTCATAAATGCCGCATCATCAACGACCAAAACTCGTACTGCCATGTTTCATCTCTCCTCATTACAATTTATCTGTCACTTTGGTATTTGACATAATTAAATCGTTAATCGTCTGTATATAATAGGCGATAACTAAAATACAATCTTAATATATTCTACAATTTGAATCATAATTTGTCAATCACGAATTATTTTTAACTGCCTATCCATTAATTTATTTTTATTGAATTCGTGCAGCGCGTTCTGCTGGAGAAGCAATTTCTGTAATTCTGACGCCAAAATTTTCATCAATAACAACAACTTCACCTTTAGCTAAAAAATGACCATTAACTTGAATTTCTACCGGTTCACCAGCAAGTTTATCAAGTTCAACAATCGAACCCGTTGACAATTCCAAAATTTCTTTAATTGATTTTTTAGTTCTGCCCAATTCAACAGTAACTTGAAGCGGTACATCAAGAATTAGTCCAATATTTGCTTCATTAACTTGTACCGGCTCCATTGAAAGCGGTGTGAATTGTGCAGGCGAAACAGGTACGTTTGTTGCTACATGTGGCTGCATAGGTGGTCCTCCATATCCATATCCAGGTGGTGGCGCTGCATATTGCGGCGGTGGTGCATACTGCTGCTGAGGTGGTGGCGCATATTGTTGTTGAGGCGGTGGAGCGGCTGCCGGTGGAGGTGCCGCTGGTTGTGCCATTTGTGGTGGTGGCGGCGGTGCAGGTGGCGGTGGCGTATCTGGTTTTGGAGCTTCCTCTGTGGCAGCTCCACCACCAAGCAATGATTCAACCATCTCTTTTGCAACATTAACAGGTAATATTTGCATAATTTCACTGTCAATGAGACCGTCGACTTCCATTCTAAAAGAAATTCTGACGATTGGATCACTACTGCCAGCCAGTTCTGTAATTTTTTCCTCACTGCCAAAATCAACCAGACTAACTTTAGGCGGCGAAATATCAATCTTTTTATTGAACATTGTCGACAAAGAAGTTGCGACTGTGCCCATCATCTGATTCATTGATTCGCCAACAGCACTCATTGAGATTTCACTAATCTCAGGATCAGGATTTGTACCGTCGCCGCCCATCATCAAATCGGCAATTATTGCTGAGTCCTGTGCTTGAATTGCCAAGACGTTGTTGCCGTCAATTCCTATCGTATATCCAACCTCAACCACCAAATAAGGCATTGGATAATGTTCTTTGATTATATTCATCGTCGCGACGGTAGTCGTCGGCGTGTTAATTGAAAC
>JAFUTM010000001.1 GCA_017484235.1 Selenomonadaceae bacterium | reverse complement strand
ATTTGATATAGTCAAATATAGACAAGCAAACACATTTGAGAGGATAAACTCTCCGGCGTACTACACGCCTCTATCCGATTGTAATAACTTTCGGACTACATTTTAAATTTTGTTCTAAATATGTCGGTTCGGCGATTTCAGCGTGATATTGAAAAAATTTTCGCATTATATTCAAAGAGCCGTTTACATCAGCATTGAGTGTAAAACTTTTTGACTTGTAAAGACCCCTGCATTTCCTGCGACCGCTGAATTTATGCTTGACTAAATCCGCAGGTTTGAAGTCGGGAATAAAATCTCTGTCAAAAAAGCTCGCCTTGCTTGTGTACGATTCGTCGATAATGTGAACTGAAATTCCTTCCAACTCACATTTATAAGCGAGCATATCAATGAATCTGTTAAACGGTATCGAAACAAAATTTTGATTGGTCTTTCTGCCGAGATTCGTGCCTCGTTTCCACTTTTTATTGTGACCAATGATTAAATCTGTTATTTGGCGGGAAACTAATTGGTTCACGATATAACGGCTTGCTTTGTGAAGATAATCAGAAATTTTGTTATCGCGTTTTCGACTCAAGGTCAGCATTTTGTTTGTCCGCGAAAAATCTTTGTCGTTCAATTTTCTTTGCCGACTGAGTAATTTTGAATTTGTCTTGTTGAAATGCTGATTTATCGATTTCAACGGTTTGCCGTTCACTATGAAAGAATTTGATTCAGAAAAAGTTACTGCAGCAAGATTATCAATTCCAATGTCAACTGCTGAAAATTTTCGCGATTGAGATAAATTTTTTTCTTCAGACAATTCTTTTTTGTAGCCGACTTCGACAGTTATTTTTCCTTTTCTCGGAACAACTCTGACGAATTGAACTTTTGGGACTTTACTTTTGACAAAAATATTCGTCTGCGAAAGTTTTATATAGCCAGATTTTGCCTTCGTCGAAACTGCTTGGCTTGTATAATTCAAAACTTGTCTGCCAGTTTTTATCGGCAAGTAGTATGGAATTTTAATTTTTGCTTGATATTCTCCTGCGGCTTTGAGTTTCAGAAGTGCGAAAAATGCCTTGAAGTTTTGTTGTATCAATTTTAGCGTGTGCTGTGCAACTTTAGCGGGCAATGCTCGAAAATCCGATTGATTTATTTCTGTAAATTGACCCGTCAACTGATTGTATGGTAAAAATTTCTTTGTAGCGAAAAAATGCTGACGCACCGTATAAAGCCCCGCATTGTAAAGATTCTTTGACAGAAAACAAAGTTTGTCGAGTTCCTTATATTCGGTACTGCCTTTGAGAAAGTCGTGTTTTTCAACAAGTGTCATTGTCACCATTTTTTTCGACCTCCTCTGTTTCATGTTTCTGTAAAATTTTACTATGTATTTTTATATTTGTCTATAAAATTTAAATTCAAATGCAATACATTATAATTTATCATTGTAAAATAAAATGCGTTTCACTAACCTTATGAAGAGTGGCACTTTCGTAATTTACTTCATTAGAATTATAAGTTATCAGATGCCGCTGCTTTTCAATTCGTGGATTGGGCTGCGGCACGGCAGAAAGTAGACTTTTAGTATACGGATGCATTGGATTTGAAAAAATTTCTTTTGTTGTTCCTGTTTCCACGAGATAACCTTTATGTAAGACACCAATTCTGTCAGAAATGTATTTAACCATACTCAAGTCGTGTGCTATAAAAAGATAAGCGCATTGTGTGTCTTCTTGAATATCTTTCATCAAGTTGACAACTTGCGCCTGAATGGAAACGTCCAATGCGGAAATACATTCATCGGCAATTATCAATTTCGGATTCATCACAAGAGCGCGAGCAATTCCAACGCGCTGTCTCTGCCCGCCCGAAAATTGATGTGGATACCTCTCCGCGTGTGCAGGAGACAGTCCAACTTTTTGTAAAATCTCGCCAACAATCTTATTCCGCTCTTTTTGACTTGAGCAAAGTCCGTGTATTTCAAGCCCTTCACTTATAATATCGCCGATTTTTTTTCTTGGATTCAAACTGGACATCGGGTCTTGAAAGATCATCTGCATATTTTTCCTAAGCATTTTGCGTGTCTTGTCACTGAGCTTGCCCGAAATTTTTTTATAATTGAAAAAGATTTCACCTTCAGTTGGATCATAAAGACGAATTATGCTGCGCCCGATTGTAGTCTTGCCCGAACCGGATTCGCCGACAAGTCCATAAGTTTCACCAGGATAAATATTAAAAGATACGCCATTGACTGCTTTAACCGTAAAATTTCGAGAAATCTCAAAATGTTGATGAAGATTTTCTACTTTCAATAAAGGCTCACTCATAATCAAAAATTCGCCGCCTTTCTGGAACGTTCAAGCCGCGCTTTTAACTCCGGCGGCAATTCTATTTTTGGCGCGTCTGGATGCAAAAGCCAGGTTGCCGCAAAATGAGTTTCAGACACTTGAAATAAAGGTGGCTCTTTTTTTTCATCAATTTTCATTGCAAATTTATTTCTTGCGGCAAAAGCGTCGCCTTTAGGTTCGTATAGAAGATTCGGTGGACTGCCAGGTATCGAATAAAGTCGATCGTCATCTGTTTCCAAATCCGGCATTGCTGAAAGTAAGCCCCAAGTATATGGGTGACGTGGATCATAAAAAATGTCGTCGACTGTTCCCATTTCGATAATCTTTCCTGCGTACATAACATTTACGTAATCGGCAACCTTAGCCACCACGCCTAAATCGTGTGTAATATAAATGACGGATAAACCCATTTTAGATTGAATATCTTGAATTAAATCTAAAATTCTTGCTTGAATGGTCACATCAAGCGCGGTCGTCGGCTCATCGCAGATTAAAATTTTAGGCTCACAAGAAAGTGCAATGGCAATTACAACTCGCTGCCTCATTCCACCGGAAAGTTGATGTGGATAACTTTTCATTCGCTTCTCGGCATCATTAATTCCAACAAGTTTTAAAAGTTTGAGAGCTTTCTCTTGAGCATCGGACTTAGATATTTTTTTATGAAGCAACATTCCTTCCATAATCTGTTCGCCAATCTGCATAGTCGGATCTAAACTTGTCATCGGGTCTTGAAATACCATTGCAATATGCTGCCCATTAAAATGTTGGCGTAAATCTTTTTTCGATAATTTTAAAAGGTCTACCGTTTTATTTGAACTTAAACGATACAATATTTTTCCACTATTTACAATGCTGTTGCTGTCCAAAAGACCGGCAGCCGATTTCATCGTTACAGATTTACCTGATCCTGATTCGCCGACCAACGCAACAGTTTTACCTGCTGGCAATTCTAAATTAACGCCGCGAATAGCGTGGATATTTCCGGCGTTCGTCCGAAAGGTAATATCAAGATTTTCGATTGAGAGAATTATATTTTTATCCATCACATATCCTCAAGTTTCGGTGCTAACGCCTCACGGAATCCGTCACCGATTAGATTAAAACCAAGCATCAAAAGTGCCAATACCGAAATAGGCGGCAAGATTTGGTAGGGCAATATTGTGATATTGTTAAATCCAGCCTCAATTAATGAACCAATGGAACATTGCGGCAAGACAATTCCAACGCCGACAAAACTCAAAAATGCTTCAGTAAAAATTGCTACTGGAATTGAAAACATAACTTGAGTGATTATTGGTCCGATTGTATTCGGCAATATCTGCTTAAAAATTATATGAAAGCTGCCTGCACCGAGTGTACGGCTTGCAAGGACATATTCACGTTCTTTGAGTTTTAAACATTCCGCCCGCGCAATTTTGCTCATTCCAATCCATTCCGTTATGAGCAGCGACGCAATAACAAGGCCAATGCCCTTTTCCATAAAAATAGCCAAAATTGAAATTATAACCAGCGTTTGAATACTGCCGGCAATTTCTATAAAACGCTGCATAATATTATCGACTGTTCCACCGAAAAAACCGGAAATCAATCCATAGCTCGTGCCAATGAGCATATCAATAAAAATTGCGACAAATGCAATTATCAGAGACACTCGTGCGCCCTGCCAGGTTCGCGTCCAAAGATCACGTCCCATATCATCAGTACCAAAAATAAAGGTTTTATCTGCAAATAAATTTTGACTTCCGCTGTCTGAAATTTGAGGCTGTAAACTTTTCGCCACAATTTCCTTACCATTAGCATCCGTTACGGAAACAATTTCCTGGTAACTATAAGAACTCATAATCGGAGCAAAAATCGCAAATAAAATTATAATGCTGACGAGAATTACTCCAGTCATAGCAAATTTATCGCGAAGAAAATGAATGGCAACGCCCTTCCAATAGCCCTGTGAAGCAAAATTAAGATCAACATTAATGTCGCGGTTGGTGATAAATTCAAAATCACCATTTTGAGGAGTGTAATTTAAAATCTCACTTTCATTACGCATTAAACTTCATCATTCCTCATTTGTAATTCGTAATTGAATCAATTCTTAATTCCTCATTCCTAATTCCTAATTAGTTTTTCTCCGCCAGTCTTATTCGTGGATCAATTATTCCATAAAGAATATCCAATATCAGCATTAATCCAATGTATAGCGAAGAAAATACAATTCCTAATGCTAAAACGTAATTATAATCAACACCATCACCAGCAATCGCATCTACCATTAATTTGCCAACTCCATTGATTCCATAAATTTTTTCCATAACCATAGCACCAGTCATTAAATCCACAACCAATGGCGCAATCACAGTAACAATCGGAATCAAAGCGTTCCTCAAAATATGCTTTCGTATGAGTTGGAAACCGTAAAGTCCCTTTGATTCGGCTAATTTGACGTAATCACTGTTCATTACTTCGACCATTTCGTTTCGTGTAAATCGTGCCACCGTCGAAATAGTAAACAAACTCAAAGAAAGTGACGGCATTATTGACGAGAATAAAAATCTTGACGGATCAAAGAAGTATGGAAAGAATGGAATTTTGTATGAAAAGAAATACTGCAGGAAAATCATAAAAACATAAGACGGAATACACACACCAAGAATTGAAAAAACTGTACAGAATCCATCTAAAAACTTTCCACGATTGAGTGCGGCAACAATTCCAAGAGCAAGCCCTGCTACCGTTCCAAATAGGATTGACAATACGCCTATTTTGCAGGAATTTTCCATACACTTGAGCAGTATCGGTTTAATTGGTGCGCCGTTGTAAAGTGAGGTACCGTTGCCAAAATTTCCTTGCAGCAACATTGACATATAGTCGATGAATTGCACTAAAATCGGCTTGTCCAGTCCGAGTTCGGCTCTTTTCTGCAAAATCATTTCCGCACTCATTCGTTCGACAGGAAATGGGTTACCAGGCATTATTCTAATTAAAACAAACAGCACAAATATTATTAGAAATAACGTCAGCAGCGACATTAAAATTCTTTTAGTTATGTATTTTGTCATTTTACTTAATCGTCACCGATTTATACACACGGTCAATTCCTGCGGCGTGGAAATCTATGCCGTGAACGTTGGAAGAAATTAACATAGCATTTGAATTTGTATAAAGAGGAGCAATAACCGCATTCTCTAACAGAATCCTCTCAGCGTCGTACATTGCAGCCCAGCGAGCATCATAATCGGCAGCAAGTTCACCTGTTGTGCAGTCATCGATAATTCTGTCATATTCTGCATTGCTCCAATGTTCTGCAATTTCACTGCCACTTGTCGTCCAGAGTGTCAAGAAAGTCATAGGATCATCATAATCCGGTACCCAATTTGTGACAGCAATATCATAACTGTTCGTTGTGACTTTGCTAAGATATTCTGCTTTTGGCATAGGTTGAAGGTTTAACGTTACACCTGGTAAATTTTCTTCGACTTGAGATTTAATTGCCTGAACAACCTTGACAATCGTATCACCTGAATCATTCGCGTAAATCAAATTGAAACTAAATGTATCTTTGCCAAGTTCATTTTTGGTCATTTCTAAATATTCACGAGCTTTATCAACATTGAAGCTGACATAATCAGAAAATTGCTTTTGATCTTTGGCAAAATATTCACCAGTTTTTGCATTCGGTGCAAATTTAAGCGGAATTGCCGTATAAGTTGCCTCTGAGCCATTCATAATATAATTATTTACAAGTGATTCACGATCAATGGCGTTTGAAATTGCCAACCTAAGATTAGCATTGGCAAGCGCACCAGCGTGATTATTTTTAGGGTCCTGATTGAATGAAATGTAACTCAAAGAACCTGACGCAATAGTGACCAGATTTTTGGAAAGTTCAGCGT
>JAFUTM010000009.1 GCA_017484235.1 Selenomonadaceae bacterium | reverse complement strand
TTAAAGTCCTATCTACGCGAACTTGGAAGCGTGGCAGTAGCATTTTCAAGCGGTGTCGATTCGACTTTTTTATTGAAAACAGCCCACGATGTACTTGGCAATAATGCGATTGCCATAACAGCTTCGTCTAACTTATATCCAAAACGAGAACTTAAAGAGGCGACTACATTCTGTAGAAACGAACATATACGTCAGGCTATTTTTGTCGTTGAGGAGCTGTCAATTAAAGGCTTCAAACGCAATCCGACTAATCGTTGCTACCTATGCAAGCGTGCTTTATTTACCAAAATCAAAAGTATTGCCAAAAAGCACGATATTAAATATGTCGTTGAAGGTTCAAATATGGACGATAATGGTGACTATCGTCCTGGATTGAAGGCGATTGCCGAACTTGACATTAAAAGTCCATTACGCTACGCTGAACTTTATAAACAAGAAATTCGCGATTTATCTAAAGAACTAAATTTACCAACTTGGGATAAACCTTCGTTCGCGTGCCTTGCTTCGAGATTTGTATATGGTGAAACTATTGATGAGAAGAAATTAGCAATGGTTGATAAAGCCGAACAGCTTTTACTTGATAAGGGCTTTAAACAATTTCGCGTCCGTATACACGATAAAATTGCTCGTATTGAAATACTGCCTGATGAGTTTGAAAAGATTATGACGGCGGAAATGCGCGGTGAAGTCGTAGATAAATTTAAAGAATACGGCTTCCAATATGTTGCACTGGATTTACAGGGCTATAGAACTGGCAGTATGAACGAAACTATTGTTAATAAAAATTTAAATTGAATGGGTGTTAATTGTGAAAATAATAAATTCTACTGATGTATCATATGATGAAATTAAACAGTTGCTGACTAAAAAATCTTTTGATGAAGTGGAGCTGTCACCTAAAATTCGTGAAGCAAACAAAAAAATCTTTGGCGCAGACTTAACGGCAGTTGAAATTGTACGCAAAATCGTCAATGAAGTTCGATATGACGGCAATGCGGCTGTAGTTAAATATACTAAGATGATTGACGGCGTTGATTTAAATCCGAATGGATTACTTGTAACGCAAGCTGAATTTGACGAAGCTGAAAAATTGGTGGATTCTAAAATCGTTGAATCTCTTAAACGTGCAGCTGAAAATATCAAAAGATTTCATCAGGAACAGCTGCCTAAATCTTGGATAACTTATAGAAATCACGGTTCCATTTTAGGTCAGACAATCGTTCCGCTTGAGCGCGTTGGAATATACGTACCAGGCGGCACGGCGGCATATCCGTCCAGTGTGCTGATGAATGCGATACCGGCAAAAGTTGCAGGTGTTGGTGAAATTATTATGGCAGTTCCACCGAAGAATGGCGGTATTAATCCATATGTTTTGACCGCCGCTAAACTTGCCGGCGTCGATAAAATTTATAAAATTGGCGGTGCACAGGCGATTGCGGCGATGGCATTTGGTACGGAGACTATACCGCGAGTTAATAAAATTACTGGTCCAGGCAATATTTTTGTTACATTGGCTAAAAAAGAAGTTTATGGTCATTGTGATATTGATATGTTAGCCGGTCCAAGTGAGATTTTGATTATTGCTGATGAGACTGCCAATCCGAATTATACAGCGGCTGATATGTTGAGTCAGGCTGAACACGATCCGCTGGCTTGCAGTATCGTTATTACAACTGAAACTCATCTTGCTGATAAAGTTGCCGCCGAAGTCTCTCATCAATTAGAAAAACTGCCTCGTCGTGAGATAGCCTCTGCCTCGATTGAGCGCAATGGTCTAATAATTGTTGCAAAAAATATTGATGAGGCTGTGGAATTTGCAAATATATCAGCACCAGAACACCTCGAACTTTTAGTTAAGGAGCCGTTTAATGTCCTGCCAAAAATAAAAAACGCCGGCGCGGTATTTTTAGGTCATTATTCACCTGAACCGCTCGGCGATTACTTCGCAGGACCAAACCATGTGCTTCCAACTGGCGGCACTGCAAAATTTTATTCCGTTTTAAATGTTGAAACTTTTTTGCGTAGAATGAGCTTAATTTCATATACTCAATCTGCACTAACTGAAGCTGCCGATGATATCAAACGGCTTGCAAATGCAGAAGGACTAGACGCCCACGCCAACGCTATATCAATTCGGAGTTAAACAAAATTTTTTATAATTGATGACAGTTTTAATACAATCCAGACGGATTATCACTCATATTAATGAAAATATTCTTCTTTTGGGTATAAGCCGACATAATCAATTTATGAGTTTCGCGTCCAATACCGGACTTTTTGTAACCGCCAAAAGGTGAACCAGCCGGCAGATCATTGTACGCATTAACCCACATACGGCCAGTCTCAACAGCACGGGCAACTCGCAGCGCACGGTTAATATCCTTCGTCCAAACTGCGCCGCCAAGCCCATATTCGCTGTCGTTTGCCATTTTAATAACTTCTTCTTCATCGTGGAATTTAATTACAACGGCAACCGGTCCAAAAATTTCCTCACGAGCAACTCGCATATCATTTGTTACGTCAACCAAAAGTGTTGGCTGCATAAAGGCACCATTTTCACCGCCCTCTACTTTCGCCGCTTCACCGCCAGTTAAAACACGAGCGCCCTCCTGTTTTCCAATTTCAATGTATTTGAGGATTTTTTGGCATTTAAAAATTAAACAACTTTTCCAAAGAAATATCTATTTGTAACATTTTATAAATTTTAATAGCAGTTTCCAAATCCATTTCGCGCTTGCCATTAAGTTTTTCAATAATTGATGTATGTGAAACTCCTAAAATTTTAGCTAATCCGCGTCGAGTAATTTTTTGACGTTTAAGCTCTTCTTCAAAGTTTGGAAAGACAATATTTTTTATTTTTGCTGCTGCAGTCTTGATTTTAGATTCAGGTGTTTGTTTACGACCTCTGTTTCGTGCTGCAGCTTTCTCGCGTTCAATAGGATTTTCATATCGCCGCCGTTGCTCAATAGATTTCGCTTCACGTGCACCGGGTTTGTTATATCGATTTTTTTGTCCAATAGACATATTTGTTTTAACTAAATCAGTGTACTTTCGTCCTGTATTAACCTCAATAATTCTTTTAATAGCCAGCGCAGAAGGCTTTTTGCCCTTATTGACTTTAGAAAGATATATTTTAGCTTCCGGATGTTCAGCAAAGTATTTTTTTCGCGAAATAGACATTTTTTGCTTAGTCGCTACAGAATGGTGACGCCCTATAGTTGTTGCTCCACCATCACCACCATTAGTAATATTGTACCCATTTGGATATTTACAATTGAGTTGTTTAATAAAATGTTTTTCTCGTTCATTAAGTTGTTCAATTTTTTCACAAGGTTCAATAACTTTAATTTCGAAATTGTCCCAGCCATATTTGCGAATAGCATTTCCAATTAATGAATTAGCACGTTCGTGAGATTTCATACGTCTTTTGAGAGATTGAATTGTTTTTCCAACGTAAATTTTACCATTAATTTTATTAGTAAAGCTATATATAAATCCGCAAAATTTGGCACCTTCGCCATCGCGCCACTTGCCGTCGATGAAAAGTTGATAGTTGTCCTGCCAAATTTTTTTAACTGCGGTCATAATTCTATCCTCCAATTTATTTATTTAACGATTACAAAATAATCGTTTGATTTAATTATAACTTATTGGAGTCCGATTGTGCCAAGTAAATTTTTTATAAACTTGCAATCTAAAATATTTTAGTACAATCTGCATAGTGAATAAATAAATAAAATCTGGTATAATTGAATCACTAAAACTTAATATGGAAGTGATTGAATTATATGTCAACAAACAAATTACCCATTCTTCGCAATGCTTATCCTGAGCTGACACGTTCAGAAAAGCAGATTGCCGATTACATTTCTGATAATATTGATACGCTGATGAAGCAGACGATTTCAGATATTGCAAGAGAGACGAACAGTTCTGAAATTACCGTTTCAAGATTTTGCAAGAAACTCGGCTTTAGTGGTTTGCAAAGTTTAAAAGTCTCATTGGCTGCCGACATGTGCTATCTCGGTTTAGCCAATAAGACTTATCAGGATATAACTAAAGATGATACGTGTAAGGATATTGCCGCAAAAATATTTCAAACTATTACGGACGGATTGCAGGATACACTTAGAATTTTAGATTTTGATGCTGTGGAAAAAGCAGTTGATATGCTGCTTTCTGCGCGTCAAATTTTAGTTTGCGGTTTTGGAAATTCAGCCACAGTCTGTCAAGATTTTGAGACGAGGTTTCTGCGCTTCGGAATGAGAGTACACTCTTACGCGGATTCTCATCAACAAGTGACAGCTGCAGCATTTTTAACGAGTGAGGATGTAGTGTTTGCCATATCGCATACCGGAGCTACCATTGAACTTTTAGAGACGTTGAAGCTGGCAAAGTCGAATGGCGCTTCTATAATCACAATTACCAGTCACGCACGTTCACCAGTTGCAATGATGGCTGATGTGGTACTTAATGGTATGGGTCGGGAAGTTAATTATCGTTCGGAGGCTACCGCTTCACGTCTGGTACATATGGCGATTATTGATGTTCTATATACAAAAGTTGCAATGAAGATACCAGATATTTATAAGGACAATATCAAAAAGATGCGTGAAGCGATTGCCAGAAAAAAATTATAATATTAATCTCTTAATTCGCATTTAATTTTTACAATGACGCCGTTTACGACTTTAAACTCCAATTTCTTTTTGCCGTCGTCACTCTTATAGGTATACTCGGTATCATTTGTATCACGATCAACATCGTCAGCTCGACCATAAGCCTCATTAAGAGCAGATTCACTCATTCCGACTTTAATGCCAGCCGGTGTTGCAATGTTGCCGCCGCGCACTATAACTTCTTCAACGATACCTGGTCGGTCGTCGTCGACTTTAACAACAAGATCACCAAATACCAGCGTATCGCCGCCATTATAGGTTGGCTCGCCACAGACTTGCTTGACTTGTTCAATGGTGAAGCCTGGTTCAATTCCACCGAGCGCAATTTGTGCTGCTGGAATTTTAGCAAAGCAGCCAACTGAAATTGCCATCATCGCTCCAAGTGCCAGTGATATGATTTTCTTCTTCATATTTATGCCCTCCACTTTATTTTGCTGATATACCTTGAGCATAGTATAAGTGATAAATATAAATAAAATGTAAACAATACTTGAATTATTTATAAATTTTATACAAAGATTTCAACCTATAAATGCTGATATAGCCAGCACGCCGATTAAGCCCATAACTGAAATTATAGTTTCAAGGGCGCACCAGGTACGGACAGTCTCTTTAACAGTGAGTCCAAAAAATTCTTTAAACAGCCAGAAACCCGGATCGTTAGGTGGACTTAAAATTAAACTTCCAGCACCAGTGGCGAGCACCATAAGTTCAGGGCTTACGTTGGTGACCGCAATAACGGGAGCGGCAATACCGGCAGCAGTGAGGGCTGCAACCGTAGCACTACCGCAGGCAATACGAATAACTGCCGCTACAAGCCAAGTCAATACCAGTGGCGATAAATCAGAACCGGCAACTAAGTCACCAATATAACTGCCGACACCGCTGTCGATAAGTACCTGTTTTAATGCACCGCCACCACCAACGATAAGCAAAATCATTGCAACCGTCAGAATTGCACTTTCGACAATTTTCATTATCTCAGCCATCGACTTGCCACGACTTAATCCGAAATTCCAAATTGCGACTGTGACGGCAATAGTCAATGCCATATCTGGACTGCCCAAAAATGTCAGTATTTTAAAAACTCCTGATTCGTGATCCAACACGAGTTTGGCAATAGCTGAGGCACCCATGAGAACGACTGGAACGAGAGCCGTAAACATACTTACACCAAAGCCAGGCATCTCTTCTTCTGTAAATACTTTTGGATTGTATAGGCCTTCTGGTATTGAAGGGTTTAAATCTTTCGTCGTGTTATAAAAAAGTGGACCTGCGACTATGGCAGTTGGCACGGCTATGATTGCGCCATACACTAAGGTCATACCTATATCTGCGCCATAGATAACTGAAATAGCAGTTGGACCTGGATGCGGCGGCAAAAATCCGTGAGTTACTGAAAGTGCTGCGGCCATTGGAATACCGACTTCCAGCAGTGGAATCTTTTCAGATGCGGCGATTGTAAATACAAGTGGAATTAATAATACAAAACCGATTTCATAGAACAACGCGATACCTACAACGAAGCCGGTTAAACATACAGCCCATTTTACATTTTTACGACCGAATACATCTATAAGCGTTGAGGCTATTCGTTGTGCACCGCCGCATTCCGCCATGAGTTTGCCGAGCATTGCGCCGAACGACACGACGATTGCAAGTCCGCCAAGTGTGCCGCCCAGACCTTTTTCAATCGTTGGTATAATTTGGTCAACCGGCAGACCTTCAGCTAATGCGACGAAGCCTGCCACTAACAGCAGACACAAAAAACTGTTGAGTTTTACTTTTACAATTAAGAAAAACAACACCAAAATTGCTATGGCTAAAATTACTAATGGCATAAAAGTTACCTCCTCTAATATTGTTTGTAATTTAGGTAACACTTAATAAGCCGAAAATTATATCTTTTTTTCGACAAATTTTTGTAATATAACATATTTTTATTTAATGTACCACCACTTTTGAGCGGCCAAAAGTGGACAAAAGCCGCCTTCGCTGACTCCGCGTCCGGCTGCGTCGCGCTCAGGAGAGGCCTCACATCACGTTCGGCCATTTTTTGAGCGACGAGAATTTCATCATTTTTCGTAAATTATTATTTCTGCCATTCGTGATGGAAACTGCCCTCTTTGTCAATGCGCTTAAACGTGTGTGCTCCAAAATAATCACGCTGTGCCTGAATCAAATTAGCGCCGAGTCTGACGCTCCGCATCGCATCAATATATTCCATTGCGTTGGCAAGTGCCGGAATTGGCACTCCATTTTGAATGGCCAAACTTACTACTTTACGCAGGTCGTTCAAATTTGTTTTAATCTTGTCAAAGAAGAATTTGTCTTCCATAAGATTGTTGAGCTCAGGATTGCTGCGATAAGCGGCGGTAATTTTGTTCAAAAAGTCCGCTTGGATAATGCAGCCCGCTCTAAATATGGCAGCAATACTTCCAAAGTCGAGATTCCAATTAAATTCTTTAGACGCTGATTTATAGAGTGCAAAGCCCTGTGCGTAAGCAGCTATTTTGCCGACGTACAAACTGCGACGTACTGACTCAACCAATCCTGTATCTCTTATCTGTGAAATTGATACTGGCAGTTCATTAGACATTTTTTGACGCTCAGAGAGAAGATTGGACATTACACGCGCGTTGCAGGCGGCAGTAATGATTGAACTGTTGACGCCTTGTTTCATCGCTTGAATACTTGTCCAGCGTCCAGTGCCCTTCTGTCCGGCACTGTCCACTATCTTGTCAACAATTTGACCACCGTCCACGTCATCTTCGGCAAAAATATCTGCAGTAATTCCAATTAAAAAGCTCTTTAATTCGCCATCGTTCCAATTTCTAAACGTGTCAGAAATCTGTTTATTGTTAAGACCGCAAACATATTTCAAAAGCAGGTAACTTTCTGCAATGAGCTGCATATCTGCATATTCAATGCCGTTATGAACCATTTTGACGTAATGACCGGCGCCGTCACTGCCTATATAAGCACAGCAAGGCTCGTTATTGACTTTAGCCGCAATCGCCTCATAAACCGGACGTACCTGCTCATAAGCCTCTTTGTCGCCGCCAGGCATAATACACGGACCATTCCGCGCACCTTTTTCGCCGCCGGAGATACCAACTCCAAAATAGTTGATTCCAATATCTTTCAAGGCATTATGCCGACGACGTGTGTCCTCAAAGAACGAGTTACCGCCATCGAGAATGATGTCACCTTCGTCAAGCAGTGGCACAAGCTTGCCAAGCATTGAGTCAACCGGATCACCTGCCATTATCATAAACATAATCTTGCGAGGCTTTTTGAGTGAATTAACAAATTCTTGTAAATCGAAAAAGCCCTTGTGATGTTGATGTGGGTGTTCTTTGAGAACTTTTTCAGTCAAATCCGGAGTGTAATTATAGCAGGCCACTTTAAAGCCGTGATCTGCCATATTAAGCGCCAGATTGCTGCCCATAACCGCCATACCTACCATACCAATGTCCATACATATCTCCCCTTCTTTAATGAAGAATTAGGAATGTGGAATGATGAATTAAAATCGCTCTCCAATTCCTCATTCCTAATTAGTCATTCCTAATTATATTAAATATTTTGCTATTGTTTTTTGATATGCTGCAATTTCGGCAAATTCCGGCTGCAGTTTTTGATACAGCCTGTCGAAAATAGTATACAGCTTTTTATAAAGTGCTTCATTCTCGGCAATCGGCAAAAACTTTTTCTTAACTTGAACAAGCTCTGCAGTATCGTCTATGCCCTTCATTCTGCCCTCAGCGATAAAACCAAGCACTGCGGCACCAAAAGCCGCACCTTCGCTGTTATTTGGCAGTGTAAGTTCTTCACCTAATATATCGGATAAAATTTGCAGCCACATTTCAGACTTTGTAAAACTGCCGCTGACTCTTACGTCTTTAATTTCGCCAAAGTCGCGAAGTGCAATCATAACCGCATTCATACTGTAGCAGATACCTTCCATTGCAGCACGCACCATATGCGAGCGGCTATGCTTGAGCGACAGGCCGAAGAACATTCCACGAAGCTCAGAATTCCAATATGGCGCACGTTCACCAGTAAAGAATGGCAGCATCAATAATCCACCTGCACCAGCCGGAACGTGAGAAGCTTTCATCGTCATTAAATCATAGCCGTCAACCTTGAGTTGCTCAAGCTGTGCTTCCGTATAATGGAAAATCTTATCTCTCACCCAGCGCAGAATCATACCGCCATTATTAATTGCACCGCCGGCCACCCAGACATCATCAACTAAATTATAACACCACGTCCTCATCTGAGGATCAATCATCGGCTTAGCAGTGAGCATCCTCAACGCGCCGCTTGTTCCAATCGTTGCACTGAGCTGACCAGGACGAACGGCGCCAATACCAACATTTACCAGCACGCCGTCCGTTGCACCGATAACCACTGGCAAGCCAGCTTTAAGGCCTAATCTGGCCGCAGCTTTTTTGCTTAACTTGGATTGATAAGTTGTAGAGACGACCTTCGGCAATTGTTCACGCTTCAAGCCAGCGTACAGAATTATCGAATCGTCCCAATCCATTTTATGTTCATTATACATTCCACTAGTGCTTGCTGTCGAGTGGTCAATTACCCATTCATCGGTAAGATTTTTAAACAGATAATCTTTAATCGACACAACATAGCGCATACTACTAAAAATGTCGGGCAGCTCGCGTCTAAGCCAGAGGACTTTCTCAAGCGGATAGCAAGCGTGTATAGGACAGCCGGTGGCTTCATAAAATTGGCGACAGAGTTTTTCGTCATTCTTCATTGAGCGCACAATATCTGCACTGCGGCTGTCTGCCCACGTCGCAAAGTCCATAAGTGGCTCAAAATTTTCATCAAAAGCCGCAAAGCTGTGCATTACCGTACTCAGTGCAATACCGACTAACTCTTTACTTTTGTAACGAAGCTCAGCTGCCGCTTCACTTATCACTTTTTCAACCGATTCATAAATCTGCAGCGGACTCTCAACCGCCCAGTCTGGGTGCGGCGTCAGAAGTGGATAAAATGCCTCAGACGAACAGATATTCGTACCTTTCGCGTCGTAGGCAATCGCTCTTACTCCAGTTGTGCCGAGATCTACACCAATCCAGACTTCACTGTTTTCTCTGGTTAATGCCATAAATATAGCTCCTTTATTATAAATTTTGATATTTATATTTCGTTTATTTTATTATATAATTTAAAATATATTTAATATAAAAGTTATATCTTACAATTATCTGCATGTTAAAATTATATCATTTTAAAAATATTAATGCAATACTTTTATCAGAATTATAAAAATTTATTTCAGATTTATCAATAATAAAAGGTGGTAATATGTCAAGATTTTTGCCGAAACGCCGGCAGCTAAGATTAAGATTATTTTTTGAAGGACTCATTATCGGAATATTTACAGGCGTAGTCGTTGCTGCATTTAGATTTTTAATTGATGAAGCCGATGTTTATCGTCCAATATATTTTGCACTGTTGAAATCAAAATCAGATTTATTTATGTGGATTTTAACGATTACGATATTAATATTTACTGCATATTTAATAACAAAGTTCATAAAAATTGATGCTCAGATTGCAGGCAGCGGCGTTCCTCAAATTAAGGGAATACTGCAGGGCAGAATGCATTTATTTAGGCCATTCCGCCTGTTGATTATGAAGTTCGCGGCGTCAACAATTGCTATCAGTGCAGGTCTATCGCTTGGACGTGCTGGATTAAGTGTACAGTTTGGCGCCTGCATAGGTGCTATATTTAATCATATACTTGGTCGTCACCATATTCACGAATCATCAAGCAATACGATTGAAGGTAAATTTTTGCTTAATGCTGGTGCAGGTGCCGGACTTGCCGCAATCTTTAATGCGCCGCTTGCTGGCGTTGTTTTCTGTATTGAAGAATTGCAAAAAAAATACTCGCCGGAACTCCTGATGGTTTCAATGACGGCAGCAGTCTCAGCTTCTGCGGTTGTTAAGTCTGTCTTTGGCATACGGCCAGTTTTTGAAACGATAACGCCAACTTTGCATTCCGTGCCGCTTATATCAACCACACCGACAATTAATATGCTGTCGAGTATGACACCATTTAATTTTATAATGTATCTCATTTGTCTAGGATTTTTTACAGGCTTGCTTGGCGTCGGATTTACTAAGTCACTCATCTTGTCATTGAACGCTTATGATAAAATTGGTTTCAAAGGTGTGCAAAAATTTTTAATTCCATTATTTTTGGTAATTCCGATAGGTCTAGTCCTGCCCGAAGTTCTTGGCTGTGGCAATCTGTTGGTTGATGATATGTTGAGTAATCATTTTGCATTGTCGTTGTTAATAATCTTATTCACTGCTAAATTTTTATTTACAATGATCTGTTTTGGAACGGGCGCACCTGGTGGAATATTTTTGCCGCTTTTAGTTTTAGGTGCACTCATTGGAAATATATTTGCACTCGTCGGCATCACAGTTAATCTTTTCAACGCTGAATGGACTGCAATGTTTATCATATTTGGAATGGCCGGATACTTCGCAGCAGTGGTCAAGGCACCTATTACTGGCAGCATTTTAATTATGGAACTGACCGGCAGCTTTTCACACTTGCTGGCACTTATAATCGTCAGTGGCGTGGCATTTTTAGTGTCTGACCTCTTCGGCGGCAGGCCGGCTTACTCTGCGCTGCTGGAGCGCTCTATTAATCAGAAAATTGACAAATAAAAATACTGCCGACTTTTAAATCGACAGTATAAAATAATTTATTTCCGCGCAAATACGTCAGTTTAATATTAAATTACAGACATAACGAATTTAGGATTTTGATTTGCCTGAGCAAGCATCGACTGTGACGCCTGTGCCAGCACGCTGTCTTTGGTGTATTTTGTATATTCCTTAGCCATATCTGCGTCACGGATCGTGGATTCCGCAGCTTGAGTATTTTCATTCTCAGCCACAATATTCGATTCCGTATATTCCAGACGTTGAAGGTATGCACCAACGTTTGTTGCTTCGTCGAGAGCATACGTTATTGCCTCATCAATGATAGCAATTGCCGAATTAGCTTTCGATCTGGTAGTCACTTCCGCCATATCAATGCCGAGTGCTGAAGTTGTCATACTATTAAGATATACATTAATACGCTGGTTGGCGTGTGTGCCGTGTTGAATCCACAATGGATTACCTGGTACGTCTCTTATTGTGTAACTAGGATCATCAGCAATTTCTTCCATGCTTTCACCATAATCAGAATTAATATCATACCATTTTCCGTTCATTGCGTCTGTTATTCTCGTCCAATCTGTATGTGCTGGATCTGGATATGTACTTTCTGTACTTTCTGGTTTTATTATTGAATAAAAATTAGAAATACCTCGTTTTTTCATGCCATTAACAACATCTGTAGCAGAATACATACCCGGCACGCGTGAATCTTCCGAATCGTGTGCAGAAGCATCCGTCAATACTATAATGCTCTTAACTGCATTTGGACTATATTTAAATGAAAGAGCTCCATTTACATTATCCAGTATTGCTTCATATCCAGACTCTGGTTCATCTCCACCACCTGCTACACGTATACTTCTTAATGCCTCTTCAAATTCATCGGCATCTGAAGTAAATTGACCGGTTTTAAATGAAGCTTTATTTATACCAATCCTTTTTCCAGAAATATCAGTTATATCATCGTATGTAACAAGACCAAATCGCCATTTTTTACCTAATTCAGTTAATCTATCAGCAAATGTTTTTAAGTTATCCGCTACACTTGTAATTGGTGGACTCATACTTCCAGTTGTATCAACAACGAATACTACATCTAGTATACTGGCATCTATTGCTTGGCTTGATTTATGATAATTGCCATCGATTAATGGTTTGCCATTGTAATTCGTCCAAGTCGCAATTTCATCAATAGTTGCGCGGCGTTGGTCAAATTCTTTTTGAATCGTCATACGATCCAGGTCGGTGTTGGAATCATTTGCGGCGTTAATTGCCAGTTCTTTTAAGCTGCGCAGTTCATCAACGATATTGTTGATTCCACCAAGTGCCGTCTGGAGCATATTAGTGCCGTTTTTGACATTCTGCACGTCTTGATCCAGTCCGCGAATCTGCACGCGCATCTGTTCGCTGATTCCATACGCCGACGCATCGTCTGCAGCCGAATTAATTTTTTGACCACTTGCAACTTTTTGTAAGTCTTTGCCAACTTCGCTGAGATTTTCATCGGAGTTACGTTCAGCCTCCGAAGTGTCCTGCGATTCTTCAACGGTATCATTGCCGTTTTGTGTAACCATACTCAGCACACTTGACATAGCCTGGTTGGCTTTACTCAGCATTGATTGTGCTGCCTGACTAAGAACATTGCTTTTACCGTATTCGGTCATTTCTTTAGCCATATCTGCATCACGAATTGTGGATTCAGCACCTTGCGTGTTCTCAGTAGAAGACGTAACGTTAGCTTCAGTAAAGCCCAGACGTTGTTGAATCGCTCCGATATTTGTTGCCTCGTCTAAAACGACATTTATAATCTTATCCAGTTGACCAATAGCCTGATTTGCATTGCCAATCGTTGAAACATTCAATTTTTTGCCTTCTTCGTCAATTAGACCGATTGATCGCGCACTCATATCAAAGAAACTAACTTTCATTGCTTGATTTGCACCAGTGCCTGTGTGGAAAACCATTGTACCAGCAGTTGGACTGGCATTATAGCCTTTTGGCCAGCTAATCTCCAGACCATTAATCATTGTCATTGATGACGACGGCAAACTCCAGTTCATCGGTCGGCTTGCCTGTGAAACGACATTATATTTATTTTTTACAACACCATTGCCCGCATCATAGCCGGTTACTGCACCGGTATCAGCATTATTAAGCTCAATGCCGCATTCGTTTTTGAGGAAGGCAATATTATCGCCATTATATTTAGCATAAGCCGCACTATACATATCCTTAAAGCCCTGCTCGTTAAATGCGCCGCCAGATACATAACTAAATGCGCCGTCCGCCGTTCCGCCGGCAACCAGACCGCGCATAAATTTTTTCATGGTATCCTGTGGATCACTGCCAATATGTTTAGCCAAAAATCTCGAAGCCACAAATCCACCTGCATATTGATTTCCGCTTGCAAATGGATCCGCAGCAACTCCAGCTAAATCTC
>JAFUTM010000099.1 GCA_017484235.1 Selenomonadaceae bacterium | reverse complement strand
TGATTTGTATAATCCCAAGCGTCTGATTCGTTTCTTTCACTAAAAACTCGTTCTTTTGAGCGTGAACCTTCTTCATCGCGACGCACGCCGACAATTAAACCGTCAAATCCATAATTTTTGACGACCTGTTTCAATCCTTCGGTTTTTAACAATTTGCAGCACTCAAGGCGACCGAGATGTGGTCCTGCGCCTGCGTTCACAGCTTCCCAATTCGTGTGAACTATTAATTTTATTCCAAGTTCTTTCGCAACTCTGTCACGATATTCAATCATTGCCGGAATTTTTCTAAGTGTGTCAACGTGAATAAATGGAAATGGAACGTGTCCAAAAAATGCTTTTTGAGCGAGCCACAACAAAACGGTTGAATCTTTACCGATTGACCACAACATTCCAAGTTTGCCGAGTTTCTTGTACGCCTCACGCAAAATGTAAATACTTTCTGATTCGAGTTCGTTTAATCTTGCATCAATTTTTTCTTCTATCATCAATTTAGCCTCCATATTAAATTCGTATCAATCATTTGCTTTGCGCAAAAATCCATTCCATTGCCGGCAGCATATCATAAGCGTGCAGCCACGTATAACGGTGATTGCCGCCCTTGTAAATCGTATAATAAATATGGCAATCGGACTTAATCATTGAATCCGCTGCTTTATTTATAATATCTTGATCTTGTGAAGCGTCAATCGTCAAACGAGTTGTTTCAGCTCCGTCTCGTTCCAGATTATCAAAAATTTGATTCATACTCGGAAATGCACCAGGATCTCCTTCAGAAGCAACTGCCCATATATTCTGTTGACCAAGAGGCGCCGTTACATCTGCATTCCATTTGCAGGCAACAAGATATGAAGCTGCAAAAAAATCTGGATACTTAACGTCCATTGCAATGGAAGTCATTCCGCCCATTGATTGCCCTGTATTATATATGCGGTCTTTATCTATAGGATATTTTGTCTCAAGGTACTCAATGAGATGAATCGTTCGATCCAGTTCCGGCCCGTATTGATAATTGTCATCGACTATAACAACATCATATTGAGGAGCCAGCACGAAGCACGGATATTTTGCTTGCCACTCCGGTGTTGTCCACGCAACAGCTCCACGACCTTGCAATATGGCAGTTTTAATTTGCGGGGAGACAGCACCAGCGTCGTGCATAAAAACAACCAAAGGGTATTTCTTATTAGGATCATAGTTTTGTGGAATGTAAAGGCTATACATTAATTGCGCATTATTTTGTTGTACATCATAATAAATATCCTGTGTAAAATTCTCAACGAGTAATTGGCGTGTGTGCGACGATTTAATTATTGATGATGGAGCATAGATTGTACCGTCAGTTGCCTTGACGATTCCTAATTGTTTAACTTCAGCAGAAAAAGTTGGAAGGGCTTGCGGATTGCCGTGACTGCCCAATGTTGGTCCGTGAAAACCTTTTGCCGCACGTTCATTTCTGTCTTCTAACGAGTGTTGCTCCGGCATCTGATCAACTAATGGCAATGGCTCCAACTCAAGTACTATGTATCGACCGGCTGAGGCATCGCCTTTGCCTTTTTCCGGCGTATCGTTCACGTAAGCATTGATGATTTTGCGATTTATCACTTCAAAATCTTCTATTGATACAGATTGACCTAGTATTGCCTTATCATAAGTGAGAATAACCGCTGAAAGATTTTCGCCGTCTCCAAACACTTCCGTCACTGCCTCAACGTCTTGTATTGCAGAAGCAGATGCAGCACTAACAATGCTGAAGCTTAAAACTGATAATCCCCAAAAAAATCTTTTAATCCACGACATTTTTAAACCTCCATTTCAGATTAGTTTTTATCTATCAAGTAATAGCGGCGGATAACTGTGATTTTAATAATTTTCGAAGCCACTTTTTTGTTGACTTTGCTTCTCGGATTTGTTAGTTCGAAACCAGTCGAGTAATGGTTTACATTTCAGACTTAAGAGAATCGCCCCATTCACAAAGACTATCCAGAATTGGAATTAAAGACTTGCCGATTTCCGTGAGAGAATACTCAACTTTTGGCGGAATTTGCGGATATTCTTTGCGATTGACCAAATTATCTCTTTCAAGTTCTTTAAGCGTCTGACTCAAGCTTTTATAAGATATTCCTCCGAGATAACGCTTCATTTCATTAAATCTCACAATTTTAAATTCCATCAGCGCATAAAGAATGCGAATTTTGTACTTGCCGCTAATCAACGACAAAGTATAATTCATTCCAGTATTCTCAAAATTTTCATCAGATATACAACGATTCATTTTGCACTCTCCTATAGTAAGTAACTAACAAAAATGTTCGTACTTGTAAAAAGTAAAATTCTTGTTATAATTTTATTGCATATGAAAAATTTTGTCAAAGGAGAGTTTAATTTGAGCAAAAAAATTATAATTTTGAATGGCAGTCCGCGAATAAAGGGAAACACTTCTGCGCTCGTCAATGAGTTTACGCGCGGTGCCAAAGAACTTGGCTGCGAAGTTACAATTTTTAATCTCGATAAGATGAATATTCACGGTTGCAAAGGCTGCTTCGGTGGCGGAAAAAATATTGAAAGTCCCTGCGTTCAAAAAGATGATATGGATAAAATTTATCCAGTTTACCGTGAAGCTGACATAGTTGTTTTAGCAACGCCGCTTTATTATTGGAATTTCAGCGGACAACTTCGCACAGCTTTTGACAGACTTTTTGCCGTTGCCGAATGTGATCCAAATTATCAAAATCCGAAAAAAGAATCAGTTTTGCTGATGGCTGCTGAAGGTTATGGTTTTGATGATGCTCTACAATATTATCAAAATTTGATGAAGCATCTCGGCTGGACTGAACTTGGTCACGTCCTGGCCGGCGGAGTTATGAAAGTCGGCGACATCAAAGATAATCCTAAATTACAAGAGGCTTATGAACTTGGAAAATCTGTTGCAAAAGGTAATGCTCTCTGAAAGAAACTTGTTACTGTAACAAATCGTTACATTTACCTTTTCAAATATGCAATGAGTTCAATTTGCCGTCGGTTGTCAAAATAGTATTAGTTACTTTTGGGAAGGTGATTTAGTGGATTTCTTGACTTTAGCAAAGGAACGTTTCTCTGTTCGTTCATTTCAAAGTAAACCTGTTGAACAGGAAAAAATTGACTTAATTTTGAAAGCTGCTCAACTTGCGCCAACAGCGGTGAATTATCAACCGCAAATGATTTATCTACTCAAGAGCGAAGAGGCATTAGATAAAATTAGTGCACTTGCACCTACTTATGAGGCTCCAATGGTTTTTCTGATTTGCGCTGATGAGAATAGAACTTGGAAAAGTAAGATGGAGCCAGGATATTCAACCGGCGAAATGGACGCTACTATTGTCACAACTCATATGATGCTTGAGGCTTGGGAACTTGGCATTGGTTCAGTTTGGGTTCGCCTCTTCGATTCCAGAAAAGTTGCTAACGCCTTCAATTTGCAGGAAAATATAAAACCAATTTGTTTGCTACCAATCGGTTACGCTGCTGAAAATTGCGTTCCATACGCACCTTGGCACAACGTTTACCGACCAATAGAAGATTTCACAATTACACTTTAAAAGAGAGGAAGATTTTAATGAAAAACATTAGTATCAAAGATTACGAAGAAATTAGGAAAGTTGTTCAACTTTATACAGAAGGCGGCAATAAGAGCAGTGAAATTATGAAACCTGCTTTCCACAAGAACGCGACGATTAACGGTGATCCGATTCAAGGCCTCTTTGATGCTGTTGATAAGGCTGGAGAAACTAATTCAAAGGCAATCGTTGATGTTCTTGATGTTGTGAATGATGTTGCTGCCGTCAGAATTACGATGGAAGATTGGCACGGCGAAAATTTTGTTGATTTTCATCTCTTGAGAAAAGACGAGACCGGCTGGAAAATTGTAGCCAAAGTTTTCACCGAAACTAAATAAAATTAAGATTTCTTTATCGTTGATAGGATTTTTAATTTTTTCATTAATCGAGCAGGACACTCGCGATTTCAGTCGTGAGAGGAATGCGCCCTCACCCCTTGACTTTGAATTTTAAATTGGTTAAAATGAACTAAACGAGAGAACGGTTGGCGAAAGCTGTGGGCACTCGTTTAATGAATATCTAAATATAAAGAACGGGCTTGGGTTATCAGCTCAGGTCAAAACGGCAGGCACAGCCTGTTAGCAAGTCCAACCTCTCAGCTTCGATAAGCCACAGCAGCTTGACCAACAAACACGCTGTGCGTGCCCGACGATGTCTGACCTACGAGAGAGCGTTAGCATTTGAATCTCGCGTCCAGTAAAGACTGGTGTTGGTATGGACAAGCTTGTGTCTTCAGACATGAGCAGTTGACTGAATTTAACTTCAATAATTAAGGAGTGTGATTTTTATGGAAATTAACGGTATAAGTCATTTAAATTATCAAAATTATAATGACATTCCTAAAAAAACTGAAAATCCTAAAAATGATGAGCCGATCCAAGATTCAGAAAAAATACTCACTTTGTCTACCGATGATGTTGATTCTGAAATTGAAGATTTAAAATCTCAACGTCTTAGATTGAAGAATGCAATTAAAACTTCAAATGATGAAAAATTACAAGATCAATTAAATCAAATTGAAAATGAATTACGTTTAAAAGATAATGACGAATACAGAAAACAACACGCAAAAGTCATTTCAGGATTAGATTTAAAAATTTAGTAACGATTTGATTGATGTTTATCAATTTCAATGATTTTTTCTGCGCCATTTGGAAATTCTACAATCCATTTGAGCGCATTTTTTTATTGTTTTAATAGGATTTTTGATTTTTATATTGAATTTTCAAATCGTGAACAATTTTATTTTAATAATTTATCTTTTTGGCTCAAGCATAACTGCAATTTTATTATTAATTTCACTTTCTCAATCAAGCTATATTTTATTTCCAGATTCAATGCTACCAATGAAATTATACGAGTTATCATCAATCTGGCTATCATTTGGATTTTTTCCGATGTCTTTCGTCACAATTTTATTCAAACGTATTTGTAACCGAAAAATAATTTTCATTCCTTCTGTAATTTGTTTTGCATTTTTATCATATAATATAATAGTTCTCCTGATTGTAATAGCTGAAATTAAATTTTAGTAAAGCTTTGATTGATTTTTGTCAATTTGAACGCTCATTAAATCACTTCCAATGTTTTAAAGAGCCGGTATACTGGTTTAACTTGAATGAAGATTGTAAGCATTGATTTACATAATTTTTGGCAATTTTGACAGCTTCTGAAACAGGTAAATTTTTTGCAAGATTTGCTGCGATTGCCGCTGAAAATGTGCAGCCAGCTCCTGGATTATAAACATCATTAAGTTTTGGACTCTTGTGATGAGTGAAATTTTTGCCGTCAAAGTGGATATCAATATAATTTTCAATTTCGATTCTGCTGCCAACTTTTATTACAACATTTTTTGCGCCAAGTTGATAAATTTTTCTTGCAGCTTCTTCCGCTTCATCAATGGTTTCAACTTTTTCCATATCAGCGAGATAGGCAGCTTCAAAGCTATTTGGCGTCACGACATCAGCAAGCGGTATTAATAAATTTTTTATTGCTTTTGCAGCATCAGGCACCATTATTTCATCAATTCCCTTGCACACAAGCACAGGATCGACCACGATATTTTTTAAATTGTGATTTTTGATTGTATTTGCGACCAATTCGACTAAATTTTTTGAACCAAGCATTCCGGTTTTGAGGGAATCAATGCCGACACCTTCACAAACTGTTTCAAGTTGTTTTTCAATAATTTCAAGCGAAATAGGATAAATATCGTGACTCCAATTATTTCTTGGATTGCAGGCAACAATAACTGTCATCGCCGTCATTCCGTATACGCCAAATTCTTCAAAAGTTTTTAAATCTGCATTCATTCCGGCTTCACCGCTGACATCGAGTCCGGCAATAGTCAACGATTTGTAAATCTTAGGCATATTTATATCACTCCCAACTTAGTTAAAATGCCTTTCGCAAAGTTTTATAGTCGACTGGATTTAGTATTTGTTAGACTGAGTTTTATCAATGTTTATACTGATAATTTCACCGTTGGATTTATTGACGATCCAAGTTAAATTGGTTTGAGAATTTTTAACTGAAAGTTTAGAGCCAGCACCGCCTAAATCTGCCGAAAGTTGATAGTAAATTGCATTTTTAGGACAAATTTTTACGCAAGCCGTACAGCCCCAGCAATCTCTAACGTCACGAATCTCAGCGCGGCGATTTTTTATTTGCAGCAAGTTTCCTGGACAAATTTCAGCACATTTTCCACAGCCGATACATTTATTTTTATCAATATAGATACTCAAAAAGTCACTTCCCTTATTATTTAAAATGTTTTTTGCAAAGTGTTATAAATAATTTCATCAATGGACTAATCCACTTATTCTTATGATGAGCGCAAACCGCTGTAATGGTTGAATTTTCAACTTCCGTTGGAATTTCCACGAGTTTATTATTGTTCAATTCGTCTTTAATGGTGAAGGTTGGCAAATACGAAACTCCTACATCATTCATTACAAGATTTTTGATAGTTGGTATACTCCACAATTCAATTGTATGATCCAATCTAATTGATTTCTTGCGTAGGTATTGTTCAAATATTTGTCTAAATATACAATTTGGTTCATCAATTATAAAAGGTAATGGAATATTTTGATCGTTTGTTATAAAATCGTTATAAATTTTAGCCAAATTAGGCGATGCTATCAATGATAATGAATATTTGCCAAGTTCGTGAGTCATAAGATTTGAGCCGAAACCATCAACATCTTTATAAAAAATTCCTATGTCCAATTTACCGTCAAGCAAATCATTGCGAATCTTATAGCAGTTCATAGAGCACAGAAATAATCTTGATTTCGGTGCTATTTGATGAAACTCTTTCAAGACCGTCGGAAGCAAATAACAAAGCAAAGTTTCACCGCTGCCAATATGTAAGTCACCTTGACACTGAGCTAAGTCATTTTCAAAGTAGTGCAATTTATTGACGGATTGCAAAACTTCATAAACATATGGAATTAACTGCTCACCGGCTTTCGTCAAAACCATATTTCGTCCAATTTTCTCGAAAAGTTTTGTTGATAATTCCCTCTCAAGTTGTCCAATTTGAAATGTGATAGTTGATTGTGTATAATTCAATTTTTGGGCAGCTTGTGTAAAACTGCCGATTTCAATAATTGTTTTGAAAGTTTCCAAATACTTTAGTTCCATTCAACAATTTCTCCAATACTTCAATATCAATGAAATATCATTTTAAATACTTCAATTTGACTTTAATATTTACATTGAGTATTATACGATATAGAAGGAGTGATTGCAATGGAAGCAACAATTATTAGTTCTTATTTGATTTATTCTCTCGTGACTGCCTATACGCCTGGTCCCAATAATATTTTATCACTTCACGCGGTCAGTCAACATGGCTGGCATAAAGGAAAATTCGTACTCTTTGGAATAGCTATTGGTTTCTTGGCAGTAATGCTGATTTGTGCAGTCTCTTGCTACATTATGGCTTCGTTCATTCCAGAAATTTTAGAAGTACTCAAATATGTCGGTGCTGCTTATATCGCGTGGCTTGGCGTTCATATCATCAGAAGCACACCGTCTGAAGATTCGGAGCAGTCAATCACGTTTTGGAATGGATTCTGTCTTGAATTTGTCAATGTCAAAATAATCCTCTACGCTATTACAATCTACACTGCTTATGTCATTCCTAAGAGTTTTTCATTGGAGACGTTGATATTTCATGCACTCGTCATCACCTTGATTGGAATATCAGGAACATTGACATGGGCGGCAATGGGTCATATATTACAAAATTTCCTGAATAAACATTTCAAAATATTTAATTTAAGTATGGGGCTAATTTTGATTTATTGCGCTGTCAAATTAGTTATTGATTAAATCACGCAAAATAATTTTTATATTCCCATCGACAAGGCGAGAATTAACGAAAATATTAAATTTATCATCGCACTCAGGATAATCCAAATTTTGATAAAATCCAGCCCAGCGCGTTTCTTTTCGTGCTCTCAAATGCTCAATCAAAACTTTTGCAATTGTTAGACGTTCTCTTAACTCGTAAATTTTTAATAAATCATACATTTCATCGGCGTGCAGTTTTTCTGATAATTTTTCAAGGCGTTCAATGTTATTTTTGGCCAAATTTAGCTGATTATTATTAAATCTGTAATTTTGCGTCAGTCCACCTGCGTATTCGTCCATAGCCGTCTGCATTGCAATTTCCAAATCATCAACTGTAAAATCTGATTCATTTCTAAAATATTGCTCAAATTCATCAATATCAAAATAAATTTGTCGAGGTGTCTCGGCATTTTTTATTGCCTCGATTATTGACTCAGCAGCTATTTCCGCTTCAGCAAATGCACCAGTCACATATTTTTGAGGACAGCCACCGGCAACATCTCCAGCCGCATATAAATTCTTCAACGTCGTCTGCCGTCGATTATCAATCCAATAGCCGCTCGCAGTGTGTCCGCCAACGATATACGGCTCACTTCCACCAATTTCGACATTAAATTTACTCGGCATTTGTCCACTTTCAAGCCATTTTAGACTTTGTGACGGTGCCATATTAAAGTAAGCGTTAATTAAATCATTTTCCTGACTTTCACTTATACCAACAGTTTGGAGATAACAAGGACCGCGACCTGCTAAGTTCTCAGCATTGACAGCGTAAACTCTTTCACTCGTTGTGTTGCCATATTTTGCTTGAAAAAGTTCACCGCATGAGTTAATTTGTGCCGCGCCTACACCTTGAGCGAGTGTGCCGGTCGGTGCAAGAGTATCTTTACAGCGAAGCGCAATAAATCTCATCTCAAAAGTCGTCATTTCTGCACCGGCTCTTATGCCCATTGCATAACCTGCACCTGTATTGAATGGTGAGTACCACATTTGATGACGCGATCCGCCGGAATGATTGGGC
>JAFUTM010000008.1 GCA_017484235.1 Selenomonadaceae bacterium | reverse complement strand
TATGTTTCCATTTACTGTTGCTAACTCCTTAATCCAATACTCAAAGTCAAACACATTCATTATATAATCATAAAAAAACTTAGTCAAGCGCAATTGCATAATATAAAAAGACGGCACCGTTAAAAAGTGCTGCCTCTTTATTAATGATGAATTGTGAATTAGGAATTAGGAATAGGAGAGACGGTTTTAATTCCTCATTCCTAATTCCTAATTCCTAATTAGTTAGGCCAGTCCGTCGCCGCCGCCAACGTAATCTTGTATTGCCAGCGAATAAACCAAACGTCTATCACGCATAAATGAAAGCACACGAAGCACTTCCCAAGCAGTGTCCAAACTTGTCAAGCAAGCAATTCCGTGTTCAACAGTAGCACGTCTGATTCTAAATCCGTCTTTAGCGATGTGCTTGCCCTGCGTGAGAGTGTTGATAACCATATGAATCTTGCCAAGTTTAATCATCTGAATAATATCCGTGCTGCGTTCGTGGACTTTGCCGACAATCTCAGCATCAATTCCAACAGAACGTATCGCCTTAGCCGTGCCTTCAGTCGCAACTAAAGTAAAGCCAAGCTCAGCATATGCCTTAGCAAGCTGTTTAAGTTCTTCTTTATCTTTGTCGGCAACAGTAAACAATATGCAGCCGTTCATTGGAACATTCATACCAGCACCAGTTATCGCCTTGTAAAGTGCGCGGGCATAATGATAGTCGATGCCCATAACCTCGCCAGTTGACTTCATCTCTGGTCCGAGCGAAATGTCAACGTCCTGCATCTTCGCAAACGAGAAGACAGGAGCTTTAACTGCAACATAAGGACGCGGTTCAATGAGGCCGGAATAATATCCTAATTCTTTGAGCGTCGCACCGAGTGCCACACGTGTTGCAATGTTGACCATTTTAACGTTAGTGACTTTACTCAAAAATGGCACAGTCCTCGACGAACGCGGATTAACTTCTATAACATAGACTTTGCCATTAGCGACAACGTATTGAATATTTAACAAACCTTTAACGTGCAGAGTCGTCGCGAGCCGTTTCGTGTAATCGGTAATCGTGTAAATAATTTTAGCCGGCAGAGTCTGAGGTGGATAAACGGCAATAGAGTCACCGCTGTGAACTCCAGCGCGTTCGACGTGTTCCATAATGCCAGGTATTACCACATCAACGCCGTCACAAATTGCATCAACCTCAACTTCCGTGCCCTGCATATATCTATCAACTAATACTGGGTGATCCGGTGTAACCTTAACGGCGCGGCTCATATAATCTTTAAGCTCATCTTCGTTATAGACAATCTCCATTGCGCGGCCGCCTAAAACATAAGAAGGACGAACCATAACCGGATAACCAATCTCAGCAGCACCGTTAATCGCATCTTCAAGATTGGTAACGCTGATTCCGCGTGGACGAGGTATCTGCACTTCTGATAAAATTTCGTCGAAGCGTTCACGATCCTCAGCACGATCAATATTATCAACTGACGTGCCAAAGACTTTAACGCCGGCTTCAGCAAGTGAGGCGGCTAAGTTAATCGCCGTCTGCCCACCGAATTGAACGATTACACCTTCTGGCCGTTCCTTATCAATGATATTAAGTACATCTTCCGTCGTCAACGGCTCAAAATATAGACGGTCACTTATATCAAAGTCAGTGGAAACCGTCTCTGGATTGTTGTTAATTATAATTGCTTCAATGCCCATTTCACGAAGCGCCCAAACGCTATGGACACTGCAATAATCGAACTCGACACCTTGACCAATGCGAATCGGACCGGAGCCTAAAACAATGACTTTGCGGTTGTTAGTGACTTCAACTTCATCAACCTCTGCGCGGAATGTGGAATAATAATACGGCGTCATTGCTTCAAACTCTGCCGCGCAGGTATCGACCATTTTATACATTGGCAAAATATTCTGTTGAGGCCTCATCGAACGAACAGAGTCAACACTTTTTCCAGTGAGTTCAGCAATAGACTTATCCGCAAGCCCGACATATTTCGCCTGACGAAGCAGTTTAGGCGTCAAGTCTTCATGTGATAATTTATTCTCAACGTCGGCAATCTTTTTAATTTTATATAAAAACCAACGGTCAATTTTAGTTATATTATATATCTCGTCAATAGTGGCAACACCACGTCTGAAAGCTTCTGCTATAACAAAGAGGCGCTCGTCATTAACACGTTTGAGACGACTGCGAACTTTATCATCTTCCCATTCGTCCATTTTATCCATATGCAGACGGTTGACGCCAATCTCAAGTGAACGAACAGCTTTAAGAAGTGCTCCTTCAAAGCAGCGATCAATGCTCATAACTTCGCCGGTTGCCTTCATCTGTGTGCCGAGTGTCTTGTCGGCATAAACGAATTTATCAAACGGAAAGCGCGGAATCTTTATAACGCAGTAATCCAGCGACGGCTCAAAACACGCCTTCGTTTTATGCGTAACCGCGTTAGTAATCTCATCAAGCGTATATCCAATTGCAATCTTAGCCGAGACCTTTGCAATTGGATAGCCGGTCGCCTTAGAAGCAAGTGCGGAACTCCGACTAACGCGCGGATTCACTTCAATAACGTAATACTGCTGACTGTTCGGATCAAGTGCAAACTGAGCATTGCAGCCGCCTTCGATACCAAGAGCACGAATGATTTTAAGACTGGCCGTTCTGAGCATCTGATATTCGTGATCGTTCATAGTCTGACTTGGTGCCACAACAATTGAGTCACCGGTATGAACTCCGACCGGATCAATATTTTCCATATTACAGACAGTTATACAATTATCGTTTCCGTCGCGCATAACTTCATATTCGATCTCTTTCCAACCGGCGACGCTACGCTCAATGAGAACCTGTCCAATCATTGAATACTTTAGGCCTTTTATGACGATTTCAATGAGTTCTTCTTCATTTTCAGCAATGCCGCCGCCTGTACCGCCGAGAGTATAGGCCGGACGAACGATGATTGGATAGCCGATTTCATTGGCAAAATCAATTGCCGCGTGAACGTCTTCAACAATAATTGATTCCGGTATCGGCTCATCAATCTGCTGCATTGTCTCCTTGAAAAGTTCACGATCCTCAGCTTTTTTTATCGCATCAAGCGGCGTGCCTAAAAGTTCGACGTTGTACTTTTCGAGTGCACCGGACTCTGCAAGCTGAACTGCAAGGTTAAGACCAGCCTGTCCGCCGAGTGTAGCTAATAGACCGTCAGGCTTCTCCTTTTCAATTATTGCAGTTAAAAAGTCGACCGTCAGCGGTTCAATGTAAACTCGATCCGCAATGGTTGCGTCAGTCATAATCGTAGCCGGATTGGAGTTTACAAGGACAACGTTCAAGCCTTCTTCTTTGAGAGATCGACAAGCCTGCGTTCCAGCATAATCAAATTCTGCAGCCTGACCAATGATAATCGGCCCGCTTCCAATAACCATAACTTTATTTAGATTCTTTTTCTTTGGCACTAAATCAGCCCCTTAAATAATTTGATCTAATTAATATTTACATCTCACTTTTTCAAACATTATAACATTAACAGGGTTGAAAATAAAGCATTTTTTTATATGATGAAATCCTTTTAGATTTATTATCATAAAATGCACAAAATAAAAGAGTCACGACGACTCCATATCATATTGACAGTCTGAAAAAAGTATGATAAATTATAGTTGATACTTGAAACGACAGGCGGTTCAATCCAAGCCCCAGAAATGGGGTGATATTATGAGCAAACTCTTCTTTATGATCGTATTGATCATCATCGTACTCCTGCTCACTAGTGGAAATGCCGCCTAGTCCTAACCTAGACGGCAACAGCTAGTTTAACTAAATCCAAGAAACTCAACATGGGGCTGAAATCGTTTGTCAAAGTATCCGAAATGCTCTGTTAGCGCAGGGCATTTTGTTATTTATAGTATAACATCTACGAAAAATTTGTAAACCGCAAATTATTGACAATGTGAAATAAGTGTGATAAATTATCTGTGGTATCTATGTAGACAGGCGGTCGATACTGAGCCTCAGAGATGAGGTGACGCTTATGAAGGCAAAGATTGTCGTGGTCGTTGTGACCATCATAACAATTCTTGTCCTGACAAGCAATGTAGCCGCCTAAGCTCCACTTCAGGCGACTACTATATCTTCTAAAAACCTGTAAAAATATATATATCGTGAGGCTGATCGTCTAATCGATACCAACGCTTTGCTAAAGATGCAAGGCGTTTCTTTATTTAG
>JAFUTM010000098.1 GCA_017484235.1 Selenomonadaceae bacterium | reverse complement strand
TGCAACCAATAAATATGTCAGCAATTGTAAATTAAGCCCAAAATAAATATCAATTAGATTTATATATGCGTCGCCCGTCTTATAATCCATAATTAAAAAATATTTGCCGCTTTCATCAAAGTCAATTCTATCTATACGACCGGACAGCTCCAAATTAATCTTATCGTTAAGTTCAAAGGTCAGTGATTTCATTCCCTTCATACTGAAATCAACTTCAAATTTTTCAGGGTGGAAGTGACTCACAGAATCTAAATGGATCAGCCGCCTTAAACTTCGGGCAGCAAGCGATTTAATACGTTCGAGCTGATGCTTGTATGTGCTGTTGCTCAATAGAAGTTCATTGCGAAATCTTGGCACTATTTCTGAAAAGATTTCATTTACAATGATAATTAGTTCCTCATCGTTCACAGAACTCCAGCGGCGATTTTCGTTTTGCATTCGTTCGCCAAATTTTCTAAGTAAACTGTGCAGCAGGTTGCCTAAATCTGGCGCAAGGAATTTGCGTTCGGCGCGTTCTTCTAATCGCAAGCCATATTGTGCAAAGTGTTTAAATGGACAACTCATAAATCGTTCCAGTTTACTGACACTGCTTCTAACTTTACGGTAAGGCGCGAACAACTTTGAGGCAATTTGTGGAGATAATGTTTTTTCATCAACGATAAAATTAAGGTCTTTATTTGTGCCCAAAATGTCAATGGATAAAAATTCTCTTTTCACATCAGGAATCAACGATATTATTGTATCAATCAGTGGCGACCGATTCATTACATCGCCTTCACTGCTTGCCAATGAATATGAAAGGCAAAGATGTTCCTGTGCTTCGGTAAAACCACGATAAAGCAAGAATTTTTCAGCCAGGCTGCTTTCAACGCCGCCAGCAGATATTTCCAATCCAGATTGAATTAGATAATATCGTTCGGCATCAGAGAATAATCCCTTTTCACTGGTCGTTCTTGGCATCTTGCCTTCATTGCAGCCAAGTATATATATTACTTTTGAATTTTGAAGGCTGTTCTGTTCAAGTTTTGCTATTGTCACTTCATCTAATCCTGGCGGAATAAGTGACAATTGAAGTGCATCAATTCCTTCATTTACCAATGCGGCAAATTCTTTTATATCTATAATTTCATCGCCCATTATTGTGACGAACTGTTCAAATAAATTGACCGTGTTGTTCCAGATTTTTAGATGTTCTTGTTCAAGTGTAAGGTTGCCGGCTTTTGCAGCTTCTCGTGACCAGCGTTCAAGTGTGGCTGGTACATCTAAAGTTTCAAACAAATTAAATATTGCTTCTGACAGTGACCTTACCGCTGCTGATTTTTTTATGCCGCTTTCTTTGATAGCAGCATTTATTTCGTCAATAAACTTTGCAAGATGTTCGATTGATTTAACTTTGATTTCGTTGACTTTATTTAATCGTTCAGTTTCCCATTCAGAAATAGCGTTTTGATCGTCGTCAATTTCACGTTTATAATACTGCCAGGATTTATCGTTGGTCCAAGAGTTTAAGCCTTTAATTCCAAACTCAATTACATAGTTTTCCATTAAATCAATATCATTTTCTTCTATATTAAAGAAGCCAGTCCTCAGACAATAAAAAATGGCTTCTGACCTGCGGCTGTTGATTAACTCCAATACAGAACGTACAAGTTCGGCGAGTGGATGATGTACTGCTGGTCGTTTGTCGTCAATAAAGTAGGGTATTTCGTGTATCTCAAAGATAGGTTTTATTAATCTGTTGTATTGCTCATCTCTAATTAATATTCCAATATCGCGGAATCTGCAGCCCTTATCATTGTGCAGCTTCAATATGTCCTGTGCGACAGCTTCGACCTCTACTCGTTTATTAGCGGCTTCCAATATTTTTATGCTGTCAGTTTTATTGTTGTTCGCCGTCAATTTTCCGGCAAACGCAAACATCTTCTGCTCCAATAGCATCAGTGCGCCACGCTTAAAGCGTTTTGTTTTTTCCAGTCTGGTTATTTGCATTTCAATTTTTAATTCTTCAGCCATTTTTTGTAACATTATAAAAGTTTTCATTGACTGGCGAAATAGTCCAAGTTCTTTGCCGTTTTCCTTGTGGTTTAAGTCAGTTTCCATTGGCAGTGTGATGTGTACATTGCGTCCATATTTCATCAATGCACGCAGAATTTTACGCTGCTGCGGATCAAAAAACACAAAACTGTCAATATATATTTCCGCGCCTTTTATTAATTGTGATTGTTCTATACGTTCGGCAGCAAGCTCAATTATATCTTCATCGTCATAATTTTTCACGTCTATGGCATTTTTATAATCTTCACATAGCATTGCCAAATCAGTAATTTTATCACAGAGTTCATCGTTGTCCAGATTAAACGTTGTATGTCTAAGCATTTCTGGTGTTATTGAATAAGTCCGCAATTCTTTTAATGCATCGGCTAAAGTTTCACCAAAACCGCGTTGTTTTGCCGATCTTGAAAAATATTTTAATTCTTGATTCTTGTCTCGATTGAGTATAATTTTCCTCATTATCATACGGCGGCCAATATCCGTAATTTTAGGTATATTAGAGCCGCCGGTTTCCATTAATATCAACTGTGCGAATCGTTGAAAGCTATATATATAAGTATTCGGCGCACAATTTACCATTTCTGTGAAATTATATTCCGTTTTATACGTCATATAAGCAGGCATCAATAAAAATACTTTTGCTCTCAATGGTCTGCGTTCCAAAAATTCTTTCATTGATTGCAGGCAAGTATATGTTTTTCCAGTACCTGCACGTCCAATTATCATTTCTAACATTTATTACCGTTCCTCTATCGTAATGATTCAAAGGTGCCGTTGCCTTTTTTAATATATTGTTTTGCTATATCTGAAACGGGCTCATCAAAAAAACTCATATTATAAGCCCAATAAAATGCTAACTCTGCAGCTGTAAATTCCATAGATTTCATAGATAATAATCCACCATTAGCCTTTTTTTCATCAAGCTGTCTCCAATTTATTTTATTATTTTTATCTCTTTCTTCAACATATATTTTTTTTAAATTATAGTCGTACATAAATCGGAATCCTACTGATAAATTAGCAGTATCTTTAGGTCTAAATTTTAACGGAACCAGCCCTCTAGCCCAAAATTGAGCACACCTTACCTTGATAATATATTTTGGTGGTTTGTATTCCTGAACATCAACAGAAGACTTAATTACAAAAATCGAATCACCTGCATTTGAAATGTGACCTATATAAACATAATTTTTTGGATTATTATACATATCGTTTACCAGAATGTCGGAATCAATTTCTTCTGCTGAAACGACAGAATTTATTAAAATCATAATTAAAACTATTAACGTCAAAAAAACTTTCTTCATCATCAATACACCACCTGTTCTACTCCAAACCATTGCGCTGCCTCGTCCCATTTAAACCGAAATTCACCAGAATGAACATATTTATATTTTTTCATATCATATTGTCCATATCCTATTATTATTTCATTTTCTTTGAGATAAATTTTATCTTCTTCGTCAGTTACACTTCTTGCTGATTCAAAATATTTTTCTTTTATTTCCTCAGTATCAAAATATTTTACAAAAGTTCCATCTTTTCTTTTCCCAATTAGAGTGCTGTTGACTCCAAATCCCGCTGCATTTCCGTGTATCAAAAGGTAAAATGTAATTCCAGAATTAGTTTTTATCATTTTTATAACGGTTGAAATACCAGGAACAATTTGAATTGCATTTTTTATATCTTGACTGCCAAATTTTGATAAAGGCTCGTATTTATTTACAATTTGTTTTGCATTGTAATGAAAATATAAAGCGTCTTCTCCAGTTCCAAATCTTGCGATACCTCTTTCATACATTTTAAGATGTGCATATTCTTTTTCTGTACAAAGTACACCATCGTGATAAGAACATTCATCAATTTCAAAATAGCCCATTGGTGGAAGAGTCACTTCACCAATCTTTACAGGCTGAGAAAAAGTCATTGCAAAACAATTTGGTGCAATCATCAACAAAAGAATCAGTAATACAAAAAATTTTTTCATCAATATCACTCCATTACTTGAGAAGTACATAAATAGCAGTAACATCAAATCAATCAATCAATTAAAAAAGTTTTACTGTCAATATATCAAAAAATTAACAGAACTAATTTGACAATAAAACTTTTAATTATATACTTTATAGATTAAGGTCTTGGTTTACCGCACTCGGCACAGAATTTACCAGTGTTGCCGGTATGACCGCAGTCTTCGCAAGTCCATTCGCCAGCTGGTGCAGGTTTAGGCTTGCCGCACTCTTGACAGAATTTGCCAGTATTTTTTGCACCACAATCACAAGTCCATTCACCGGCTGGTGCAGGTTTAGGCTTGCCACATTCAGCGCAGAACTTACCAGTATTGCCGCTGTGACCACAATCACAAGTCCAGCCATTTGACGCTGACGGTTTATTCTGTTGTGGCTGATTTTGTTGCCCGCTTCGACCGAGCATATCAAACATTGAATTGACATTGGAGCCGCCACCCATATTATTGAGCATACCCATACCCATAAAACCAGTCATTGCGCCAGCAGCGTTGCCGGCTGCCGTCTTCTGAGCTTCAGCGTTAGAGGCAATCCAATTTGCCGCCGCCATATCCGGTGAACTGAGCGATCTGGTGCGCTGCAAATCTTTAATCATTTGCGCATCTTCGTCAGAAATACTGACATTGCTGATTCCGAACTCAACTACCTCAATGCCACGTCTTTCACTCCACTTTGCATCAAGTACTTTATTTAAAACTTCAGCGATTTCCATTGTATGAGCAGGCAATCCACTCGGACGGATCTCAAGTTCTGAAATTTTTGCAAAAGCTGGCTGCAACGCAGTTAAAAGTTCGGTCTTGAGCTGGCTGTCAATTTGACTGCGATCAAAAGTATCAGTTACATTGCCGCAGACGTTTGTATAAAACAGAATCGGATTGACAATTTTATAACTATATTCGCCAAAACATTTAACCGAAATATCCGTGTCAAGATTTATATTTCTATCTACTGCGCGGAATGGAATCGGCGAAGGCGTACCATATTTATTTCCGGTAATTTCTTTAGTGTTAAAATAGTATATTCTTTGATCTTTACCAGGAGCGCCGCCAAATGTAAAGCGTTTGCCAATCTGTTCAAAAACTAACATAATTTTCTCAGAGAGACCGCCGCTTCCAGTAAAAATGGACGGTTCGGCTGCAGCGTCATAAGTGTAATTGCCAGGCTCGGAACATACTTCACTGACTTTACCGTCATCAACAATAATCATACACTGGCCATTATTGACAACGAGTTTAGATCCGTTAGTAATGACATTTTCAGCACTCGTATTGGAGCTGCGTCCTTGTGTACCGCCGTGCCGTCTGCCAATAGCAACTAAAACATTCGGTGGTAAGCTGTCACAGTAAAAATAATCTTTCCACTGGTCAGCCAGAACTCCGCCTGCTGCGCCCAGTGCGGCTTTAATTAAACCCATACTAAACCACTCACTTCCATAAATATTCTGCTTATATTTTAAGTTTAATACAGTAACATTGTCAAGTAAATTTATCAAAAGTTCGTTGCAATTACCAATCAACTAATCGTTTTGGTGACTATTTTTGACATAACTAAAAATCCGTCTAACATTTACGTTAAACGGATTTTTTATCAATCGCTCATTTATATTTACGCAACAGCGTTATATTCACTTTGAAGTGCATCAGCTGCCTCATATCCAACTTGGAGAGCGTGCATATTCTGCTCAATTGTATGAGACGGTACACGATGTGCAACTGCCGTTTTAATTGTTTCAAAATCTACGATGCCTGTAAGTCTGACAAGTGCGCCGAGTGCAACGATGTTTGCGAAGAGTGGCTTGCCAACTTCTTCAATTGCAAGTTTAGTAATTGGAATTGCAACTACGTTTTTAAAATCTGGAATTTCTGGTACCAAGTCAGAATCAACAACCAACATACCATCATCGTCGAGATCGGTATAATACTTGTCAGCAGCCTTCTGCGTCATTGCAAGTACGAAATCTGGATTTTTGACGTGTGGATGGAAAATCGTTCCGTCGTCAATGATAACTTCTGACTTGGAAGCACCACCGCGTGCCTCTGGTCCGTAAGACTGTGACTGTACAGCATCTTTGCCTTCTGAAACTGCTGCTTCTGCAAGAATGATAGCTGCTGTGATTACGCCTTGTCCACCTGAACCTGAAAGTCTTAATTGTTTTCTCATTGTTTCCATCTCCATATATTCATTTATGTAATTTACTTAAATCATCTTTATGTGTATAGTATACCAAATTTTACATAGATGTCAATACTTTTTTGTTATGTATACAAAAAAATATAATGATCTTAATTTTGTTGACAATAAATTTGCATTTTGATTGACTATGCGTTAAAATATAAAAGTTATCAATAATAAAACGGAGATGAATATATTGTATAGTAAAGTTGATACAAATTTAAACTTTGCCAGTCGTGAAAGCGAAGTTGAAAAATTTTGGAAAGATAACGACATTGCACAAAAGGCAATTGATCAGCGTGCTGGCTGCGAAGATTTTACATTTTATGACGGACCGCCGACTGCTAATAGTCAGCCGCATATCGGTCACGTTCTTACTCGTGTCATCAAGGATTTATTTCCGCGCTATCAATCAATGAAGGGCAAAAAAGTTCTGCGCAAAGCCGGCTGGGATACTCACGGCTTACCGGTTGAATTAGAAGTTGAGAAGTTAATCGGAATCAACGGTAAAGAACAGATTGAAAAATATGGCATTGAGCCATTTATAAAAAAGTGCCGTGAATCCGTCTGGAAATATAAATCAATGTGGGAAGAATTTTCTGGAGTCGTCGGCTTCTGGGCAAATATGGACGATCCATATATTACTTATGAAAATAATTACATTGAGTCTGAATGGTGGGCACTCAAAAAAATATTTGAACGCGGATTATTATATAAAGGTCACAAAGTTGTACCTTACTGCCCGCGCTGCGGCACGCCGCTTTCATCTCACGAAGTGGCACAAGGTTACAAAGACGTTAAAGAACGCAGCGCAATGGTCAAGTTTAAAGTTAAAGGTGAAGATGCTTATTTCCTCGCGTGGACGACAACTCCTTGGACACTGCCGTCTAACTTGGGCCTCTGCGTTAATGCAGATGTTGATTATGCTAAAATTAAAGTAGGAGATACAATTTACATTCTTGCGGAAAAGCTCATTGATAGTGTTTTTGACGGAATTGACGGTGAACGAGAAATTTTAAATGTCGTCAAGGGCAGTCAGCTTGCTGGCAAAGAATACGAGCCGCTTTATCCTTTCGCGAATGAGATTGTTAAAAAGAGCGGCAAGAAGGCATTTATTATAGTTTGTGATGATTATGTAACAACCGAAGACGGAACTGGAATTGTACATATTGCACCGGCATTTGGTGAAGATGATAATCGAGTTTGCAAAAAAAATGACATTGCTTTTGTTCAGTTCGTTGACGCTAAAGGTCAAATGTCTGCTGAAACCAAGTGGGCTGGTGTATTTGTTAAGGATGCTGATCCGCTGATTCTTGACGATTTGAAAAAATCTGGCAAACTTTTGAAGGCTCCGAAATTTGAGCACAGCTATCCTCACTGCTGGAGATGTGATACACCGTTGATTTATTATGCACGTGAGTCTTGGTTTAT
>JAFUTM010000097.1 GCA_017484235.1 Selenomonadaceae bacterium | reverse complement strand
TGCCTTTTACGAATTGATCAACAGCAATAATCCCAACGAAAAGCAGTTTATCCCAATGAACAAAAGCAATAACGAAAATCAACTCTATCACAAGTAATATGGATTTTAAAACAGATGTTATTGACTTCACCTTAATAATCACCTCATTTTCAGATGTGTCCTTCAAATCTGCGTTAATATTTCACACTTATTTAATGATTTTACCTGCCGACTCGTCTTTTATAGATTCAATCTTTATAGATTCAATCGGCATTGTTTTAGGCGTCATCGGTTTTATTGATTCATTTTCTGATTTAGTAATCGACGCTGACTGAACTGGTACTACTGATTCATTTTCAGTAGGCTGCGGTATATTACTCAAAAGGTGGTTGGTAACTGCCAGTTCTGATTCAAGAGCCGTTCTGATTTTTAACAGAAAAGCATTTTTTTCACGAATAAGGCGATCATATTCTGAATTAATTGTACGCAGTTTGCTGCTCGCATCATCAAGCTGGCGGCGGGCTTCCATTTGTGCCTGCTCACGCATATTTTGACATTCACGCTCAGTATTATTTCGCATTTCTTCAGAATTTTTCTTCGCCGAAGTTATAATCTCATCTGCAGTATTCTGTACAACCATTAGTGTATCCTGCAAATTTTTTTCAAGTTTGCGAAATTGTGTTATCTCTTTTTCATTAAGTCTGGCTTGTTCTTTTAGTTTTTCATTCTCACGGAAGAGTTTATCGTAATCAGCGACAACTCTGTCCAAAAATTCATCAACTTCATCTTCTTTATAGCCGCGAATAGTTGCGCGTTTAAAATCTCTGTTATTAATGTCCATCGGTGTAAGCATTCACATCGACTCCTTACATTGTTTATAGACTATATATCGGTGTTAAAATCAAGATTATCAAAAATACCGTTTTAACAGTACGCCAGTGCGCCCTTTTTTAGTTAAGCCGCGAACTTCCGCAACTTCTAGTCGTCCGCGACCGCGCATAGATAAGATGTCGCCTTCTTTAACGGACTGTGACGCATTTTTAACTGACTGCCAGTTTAACTTCATCTTGTCGGCGGCAATATCAGCTGCAGCTTTTGATCTCGACATTCCAAAACCAGCTGCTGCTATAGAATCAATCCGCAAAGACGCAACAGTTGCGCGGATTTCTTTGCAGCGTTCTTCTTTAGCCGCAATGGAGGAAAGTTCATCTACACTGGTTTTAACTGTTGTGCCGCCAATTTGAGTTAAATTAGCAGTGAAATAATCACACATTTTTTTATCAATTAAAATCTTGGCGGATTCCTTAGTTGCAATTATATCACCAACACATTCACGGTCAACGCCTAGCGATAAAATTGAGCCTAAAACATCACGGTGAGACAGCCTTGCAAACTCGCCGTTCCATTCAGCTTTAATAACTGCAATTTCAAAGGCCGGCGTGCCTGCAAACTCAGTATGACAAAAAGCCGCGCGTTGTCGTTCGGCACCGACATAGCCGCCGTCAAAATCTAATGTAATATCGCCGATACTATTTGCGATAGTGCCGGCAGCTTCCTGTTCAAATGGTGATAAAAAACCTGTTAATTTATATTTTCGATTCTTTAAAGACTGATAAGCTAAATCTACCATTCTTACCACCGCCTCTTCAGCGTCAGTGCCTTTATAGAATCGTATAATTTTATCTTTTACGTCTTGTGTCATAATATATTCTCATACCTATTAAGCAATATTATTTTAACCACGGAATATCACCGGTAATCTTTTTTTCTTCTTCAGTATATGTAACAGTGACATTGCTCGGCGCACATACAAATACATTTTGACTGACTTTTTTTATTTCGCCGTTTAGGGCATAAGTCGTTCCGCTGATAAAGTCAATTATGCGTTTTGCATCTGCAGTGTCCGTCTGTTCAAAATTAATTATTACCGGCACTTTATCTCTGAGACAATTTGCCACAGCCTGCGCGTCGTCAAAATTTTTAGGTCTGATTGTCGTAATTTTCGATTTTACCATTGCTGATGCACTCTTTCTTGCTGCCATTTCAGAGTTAAAATCCACCAAATTATGTCCGACAAAATTATTTTTTGCAGGTGCTGTTATAGGTGGTGGTTCAATAGCTCCAAAAGCGGGCATTACTGTTGGTTCTGATTTTGGTTCAGGCTTTTTGATTGGTTTAACAACTTCTTCTGGTGGTGCTTCTTGTACTTCGTCATTTTCATTCATTAAACCAAACTTACCAGAAAGTTTATCCAGTTTATCTATGAAACCCATATTTTCAAACTCCTTACTAATAATCTAATTATGAATGTTGAATTAGGAATTAGGAATTATTATTTTATTCCTCATTTCTCATTCAGCATTCCTAATTAATACTGTCTTTGTCCAAAAATGGCTGTGCCAACTCGAACTATATTAGCGCCTTCTTCAATGGCAACCTTATAATCGTGAGTCATACCCATTGACAAATATTTTATATCTGCATTATTAAATGCACGCTGTTTCAATTCCGTAAATATACCATACATCTTCTGAAACAAAGGTCGGCACTTTTCAACGTCGTCATAATTCGGCGCAATCATCATAAGTCCACAAAGCCGAAGATTTTTCATTTCATTAACAGACTTAACTAATGCGTCAAAATCTTCAATAAAGACACCGGATTTAGTATCTTCCTTTGCCAGATTGATCTGAATCAGTACATCTTGTATCTTATCAATTGATTGTGCCGCACGATTTACAGCGTCAGCAAGATGAACACTATCAATTGAATGGATTAGGTCAAATATCTTTACAGCCTGCTTTGCTTTATTAGTCTGAAGATGACCAATCAAATGCCATTTAACGTGACGATCGAGTGTTAGAAATTTTTCACTGGCTTCCTGTATACGATTTTCACCAATTTCAGTGACGCCTAAATCTATTGCTGCCTGCATCATTTCGACGCTGTGATTTTTAGTTACAGCGATAAGTTTTACTTCTTCGCCCATTGATGCATCTGTTCGTCGTTTAATTGCCTGTTGTATTTCAGTTGTCACCGTTTGCAGATTATTTTTTATATCTGTCAATAAGTTCAACCTCCATTTTGATTCTGTTATTAAAAAATATTTCATACTCCTTATATTAAACGTTTTATTCAATTTAGTCAATATTTTTCGTTAGATAAATAAGTTGTTGCTTTTCAATTTTAAATGTGCGATAATAACCTTTAGCTATAGTGATTATTGGAGGTGAGCTGTGCAGATAAGCCGAAGAAGTTTTATCTGTACTCTTTGTAATGAAAGAATTGATGTTAGGCAACAAAGCTATCGCGCGTGGCCTCTATGAAGCGGGCGTGTGTTTTGTTTCAAGTTATCCAGGAACGCCAAGCACTGAGATAACTGAAGAATCCGTTAAATATGATGATATTTACTGCGAGTGGGCACCTAATGAAAAAGTAGCAATGGAGTCTGCCTTCGGTGCGTCGCTTGCAGGTCGAAGGGCTTTTTGTGCTCAAAAACACGTTGGTTTAAATGTTGCGGCTGATCCGTTGTTTACTATGTCGTACACCGGCGTCAATGCCGGCTTAGTGATAGTTGTCGCCGATGATGCAGGTATGCATTCCAGTCAGAATGAGCAGGACAGCCGTCATTATGCAATTTCGGCTAAAGTACCTATGCTTGAGCCGTCCAACTCTGCTGAGGCGTTGGCGTTTACCAAGCTGGCTTATGAAATCAGTGAAAAATACGATACGCCGGTTATAATTAAAATGTGTACGCGCGTTGCACATTCGCAGTCCGTTGTCGATACCGGCGAGCGTGTGGAGCATAGCAAGCCTTATGAAAAAAATATTGCTAAATACGTGATGATGCCTGGCAACGCTAAGAGGCGTCACCCAATTGTTGAAGCGCGAACTAAGTCACTTATTGAATATGCGGAGACCACGCCAATAAATGTCATTGAACTTAACTCTGATGAACTGGGCATAATCACTTCATCTACTTCTTATCAATACGTTAAAGAAGTCTTTGGCGATACGGTCAGCGTCCTTAAATTGGGTATGATTAATCCACTGCCGCCGGAACTCATTAAAAATTTTGCGTCTAAAGTGAAGCGTCTAGTTGTCGTTGAAGAACTTGATCCAATTATTGAAGATTATGTTAAATCGTTGGGCATTACCGTCTCCGGCAGTGAAATGCTTCCGCGCATTGACGAGTTCTCACAGAATTTGATTGCTGAGTCGTTCGGTAAGGAGACCTCAAAAGGCGTGTCGGTTGAGGACCAAATACCAATGCGTCCACCGGTAATGTGCGCCGGCTGTCCTCATCGCGGATTATTTTATTCACTCAAAAAACGCAAGTGCACCGTTCTTGGCGATATTGGCTGCTATACTTTAGGCGCCGTGCCGCCGCTCGCTGCAATGGATATGACACTTTGTATGGGCGCGTCAGTCAGCGCAACGCACGGATTTAATAAAATGTTAGGGCGTGACAGTGAGTCCAAGACCGTTGCTGTAATCGGCGACTCAACCTTTGTACATTCCGGTATGACCGGACTTGCTAACGTCGCCTATAATCAGTCAAATTCGACTATAATAATTTTGGACAACTCAATCACTGGTATGACTGGACACCAGCAGAATCCAACGACCGGTTACAATATTAAGGGCGATCCGGCTGGCAAGATTAATTTAGAGGCACTCGTTAAGTCTATGGGCATTAACCGTGTCCGCGTCGTCGATCCGTATAATCTCAAAGAGTGCGACACGGCGATTAAAGAAGAACTTGCCGCTGAGGAGCCGTCTGTCATCATTTCGCGCAGACCTTGTGCCCTTCTGAAATACGTTAAGCATAAGCCGCCTCTTTACGTCGACAAAGATAAATGTATCGG
>JAFUTM010000096.1 GCA_017484235.1 Selenomonadaceae bacterium | reverse complement strand
TTTCGTAAACTTCAGCACGCCGCTTTTTAGACCGAGTGACTTGCGCCGATAATAACCCAACTCTTATGCCGAGCGGCTCAAGCAGTTTAGTGAATTTTTCGTAGTGCTGGACAGCTAAAATCTCAGTTGGTGCCATAAAGGAACCTTGACAGCCATTTTCGACCGTTTTAATTAACGCCAGCATTGCAATGACTGTTTTGCCAGAGCCGACATCACCTTGTATAAGCCGGCGCATTGGTGAGACTTTTTGCATATCCGTAATAACGGATTTCAACACTGCTTGCTGGTCGCCAGTCAGCTCGAAGGGCAAATTATTTAAAGCGGCTTTCATCAACTTGCCATTGCGTTTATGTTTTATGCCGAGTTCTTCGTCTTGCGTTTTCTTTTTCAACAAAATCAAGCCATACTGAATCAAAAATAGCTCATTAAATGCCAGTCGGCGTCGAGCTTCGTCAATGTCCATTCTGCTTCGTGGAAAATGAATTAATCTGATTGCGGTATCATATGAAATTAAATCATTTTCTGATAATATGGAAGAAGGCAACATCTCTTTCATCGTTGGCAGCCTGTCAAGCAGTATACGCATGCTGGTACGAAAGAACTTTTGATTAAGGTTAGCAGTCGATGGATAAATTGGAAATATACCTAAATTTGGGTCTTCATCTTCGTCCAAAATATCAAATGCTTGTACTGTGATAGAATAATACTTGTTATAATATCCGAATGGTTCAGAGACTTTGCCTTTAACGACCAGTTTCATTCCCTCTTCCAGCTTGCTCATAAGGTATTCCTGATTAAACCAAGTAACCTTAACCGTGCCAGTATAATCTCTGAGCATAGCATTAATCAAAGTCAGGTTGTTACGTACGGTTCGACTTTCGATTCGATAAATATGTCCAACGACTATTGCCACCGTGTTTTCTTCTAATTCATCAATCGGTGTAACCTCGCGTTCATCTTCGTAATCGCGCGGATAGTGCACTAAAAAATCATAAAAAGTAAAAATATTCATTTTATTAAGAGCAGCGGCTCTGCGCGGTCCTACGCCTTTTAAATAAGTAATCTCCGTATTAATGTCAAATTCATAATAACTCATAATTATCTCCGTACGTGTTTTTATTTAGCAATAGAAACTGGCAACACAAACTTGTCGCCTTTTTGATTAGTAAAAATGTCAGCGTTGACTCCAAAAACTCTATTTACAACATCAACTGTCAATATCGTTTTGGAACTGCCGGATTTAAAAATACTACCATTTTTTATGATAAGCAGTTCATCAGTAAACATTTTAGCGTGATTTAAATCGTGCAGCACCATTATTATCGTCATTCCGTAACGTTTATTTATGTCGCTGATTATTTCCATAACTTCCAGTTGATGTTTGATGTCAAGATAAGTTGTCGGCTCGTCAAGCAGTAAAATTTTGGGCTTCTGTGCCAGCGTCATAGCCAACCACGCTCTCTGTCGTTCACCGCCAGAAAGTGTTGAAACTTGACGATCCGCAAATTCGGTAAGCTGTGTAACTTTTAGTGCCCAAGTAATTGCGTCTCTGTCGTCAGCTGGATTACTACTTCCAAAGATTTTTCGATATGGAAATCGTCCATAAGAAGTCAATTGTTTAATTGTTACGTCAGAAGGTATTTCACGTTCCTGTGGTAAGATTGCCATTATCTTTGCAAGGTCAGTTCTATTGAAGTGTTTTATGTTTTCGCCGTTTAGTGCTACAGTTCCTGCAAAGTTTTTGTTTAAAAGGCATAAAATTTTTAACAACGTTGATTTACCGGCACCATTTGCACCTATAATGCCAATGCGTTTGCCTTCAGTAAAAGAATAACTTATATCATTTAAAATCTGTTTGCCGTTTATATGGCAGCTTATATGTTCAGCTGTCAAATGCAATGTATTCACCTCATTAGCGTTTTATATGTAATACTCAATTAATTTTACTATAATAATTTGATTATTTCTATATTTTTCAATTTAAATGATATTAAATACACGCACTAAAAAAGCAGGCTTCATCACCTGCTTTATTACTAATATAATTATATACTATATTCTGTCACTATTGTCTCCATACAACATACCATATTTTCCACGGAACAGGATGACCACCATCATAATTAGGATATATTGAGCCTCTATTTCCACTTGAATCTGTATAATACCAAGCCATCTTTCCAACACGTCTAAAGTCATAATTCACATAAATTAAATCGTTTCCTTTTATAGCTTTAACCTTACAATTAAAGGCTTCTTCGCCGTTATGTATGTTAATTGTTTCGGTCATTAAATAAACTTTATATCCACTTGAATAATTTCCAACATAATAATCTGTTGCTTCCGCCTTTGAATTTGGATTGAAAATAAAAAAAATTGATGCAATAATTGCAATAATATTTAAGATTTGTTTTACATTTTTCATAAAAACACCTCAAAAACGTGTAAAAATATTTAGGATTTATTATATCCACCCTATTTAATTTGTCAAGCACTTTATATTAAAAAATAAAAAATCCACCGCTTTCGGCAGATTTTATTGAGAATTATAATGTTTATTCTGAACAAGTTTTTATATTGATGAAGAAAATTCTTTACTTATATCTCTGACAAATTTTCTAAATGCAAAAAATTTCATACTATCTATATGCCTGTGAGAACTATCTTCTCTTGTAAAAGTAGATGTTTTAATAATTTTTTGTTTGTCCACCAGATAAGCACTGGCTGTAACTGAAACATAAGTGGCGTTGTTGCTGCCTTTTCCTGCTGCCGTGATTTCTACGTCTTTCACGATTAAGTAAATAACTTTATTGTAATTTCCATAAGAGACAAAATTAATCAAATCTGTCTTCGTCGGCATCGGTTCTTCAAGTGTATCCAAATTTTTATCAGCCCAATAATTTGCATATTTATTTTGATAATCTTCACTATATAAAATAGTTATATTCTTATTACTTTTTGCCAAAGTACTGTTTATCATATCAGTATATCTTTTAGCTTTAAAATCAGAATCTTCACTGATTATTATCACCGGAATTTCTTGGTTTGAAATTGCTGCTGCAAAGGTTACATTAGTCATCAAATTTTGACTTAAAATAATTCCGACAATCAGTGTCATCAAAAATACCAGTTTCTTCATCATAGTCGCCTCCAAGCAATACAAAAAATTAAATACTATCTAAATGTTATTCAACTGCAATCAATAAGTCTTCCACATAAGTGGGCAGGGCAAACGCGCCGCGATGTATGTGGACATTATAATAATGAGTTTGTATATTAAGTGACTTCCAATACTCAAAATCAACGCCGCGAAATGGGTGGTATTTCTTAGATGCGAAGCCGAACAGCCAATGACCTGACGGATAAGTCGGAATATGGAGCTGATAGCACCGACTTATTGGAAATGAGGATACAATACGTTTGTGAGCACGCTGCATCGCGATTGCATCTTTATCGTAAAATGGATTCTCGTGCTGATTGACCATAATTCCGTCATCGTGCAGGGCATTAAAACAGTTGCCATAAAATTCTTTAGTAAACAGTCCTTCGCCAGGACCAAACGGATCAGTTGAGTCGACTATAATTAAATCGTAGGCATCTGCACAGTGGCGAATAAATTTGAGCCCATCTTCGATATGGATATTAACTCTTGGATTATCCAAACACGCTGCCGTTTGAGGAAGATATTTTTTGCAGGCATTTATCACGACTTCATCAATCTCAACAAGGTCAATAATTTCAATCGTATTATATTTGAGCAGCTCGCGTGCAGTGCCGCCGTCTCCTCCGCCAATCAGCAACACTTTTTTAATATTAGGATTAACGCACATTGGCACGTGTGTTATCATCTCGTGATATACAAATTCATCTTTTTCTGTCAGCATCATACAGCCGTCAAGAATTAAAAAACGTCCAAATTCTTTTGACTCAAATATATCTATGCGTTGAAATTCACTCATCTCACTGAATAATTGTTTATCAACTTTTATAGACAACTTGACATTAGGCGTATGCTGTTCTGAAAACCATAGTTCCACAAATTATGTCTCCTTTGTTTATATTCATTTTGATTTTATCACTTATTCAGTCAGCCGTCAATGTTAAAAAGATGTATTCTCAGCCATCTTCGCGAGGACACATCTTTTTTTTGTAATGATAATATGTTACAATAATTTATAATTGATAATTAAGTTGTGTCGCTGTGACTGCGACGGAATAGGAGCTTTATATGAAAAAAGTAACCGTAATTGGAATTGGACCTGGCAATCTGCTTGATATGACGGAACGTGCTAAG
>JAFUTM010000095.1 GCA_017484235.1 Selenomonadaceae bacterium | reverse complement strand
CTTTGTCCCATCTTTGTAGTGTCCTTACTGACACATTGATTTTTTCTGCAAATTCATGTGGCTTATATTTATCCATAGGTATATTCTATGACTTTTGTCTACTATTGTCAATGTTTTAATTAACTGTTGCTTGCTCCCATAATTCTGATTACACCAATATCATCTATAAATTTGTGTAATTGTTCCATATCTTTTGAAAATTTATCGAAATCTGGAAACTTTGGTTCTTTTACCAGTCCTGAATAGTGCTCGCACGCCTTGCAGTTCAAATTACACTGATCAGCGATATGAAATTCCAAATACGGAAGATATTTAGCAGAAAAATATGGCTCAATTGCAAATTCTCCACTAGTCAGTCTTCTTGTAATGTAAATATCTTTAAGATTAATATTTAATCTCATTAGATGAGGTAACACCGTTGTAGAACCGGAAAAGTCTTCTCTTGGCAATATCAGCCCATTAATAACTTTTTTATCATACAATGCTTTGAATTGAGCCAAATCAATTATAGCTGTATCGTTTATTAAAGAAAGAGGTTCTACCCCCCCCCTGTGCATGACAATGTGGGCAGCAACATTAAATTCCTCACGACCATTTTGTTTCATAAAAGAATTATAAAATCTTTCAATAATATTGCTTACTACCTGTGAAGGCTGGTTAATATTCCAAATAGCTACGTTCAACGAAAACACTTCCCAATCAAATTTAATAATATTATAATTATAACATAAAACACATTAGAGGTGAATACATTGCGAGATAAAAATTACACATTAAATTTGCCGCAAGTGGACATTGTATTTAATCAAGCAAATTTATCTTCAGAATTAATATTAATCACTGGCGGGCGTAAGCCAAATGATAAATGGTTTCATACTCTGCAGAGAGATAGCCCAATTTATTGTGTCGATCACTGAATAGATTTTTGTGTTGACAATAACATTGTACCGAAATTGTTGATTGGTGATTGCGACAGTGCTGCAACTAATTCAGTTAAATGGGCGATGAATAGAGGCGTTGCCATGGAAAGGCACCCTGTTGATAAAGATTTTACTGATACACAGCTTGCACTCAAACATATTGAAGCAAGAAGAGATACCTTTGCAATCATTACCGGAGCGTTTGGCGGACGAACAGACCATTTATTTAGTACAATCTTTTCGTGTGCCAATGCAAAAATTAAAAACTGCCTCATTGATGAACGTGAAGCAGTTATATTTATAAAAGATTACGAACACATTGCCATTGAATTTAAAATAAGACCAATTGCACTGTCATTATTGCCAATAACTTCAAATTGTAAAGGTGTAACGATTGACGGAGTTCATTGGCCTATTAAAGATACAGAGCTATTACAATCAATTCCATACGCTATTAGCAATCGTATTGAATCTGGCGTTGTAAACATTTCAATTGACAGCGGTATACTGGCCGTTTATCTTTGTTTTAAAGAAAATATTTTGTAAGGAGCTAAAAAATACAATTTAACATAAAATCGCAAGTAAAATGACCGAACCTTAAAACAATGCCTAATTCTTAATTTGTAATCTAAAAATGGCCGAACGTGATGTGAGGCCCGTCCGCGTTTAGTCGCCGGACGCGACTACAGCGGACAAGTTTCTTTGCTACTTTCTTTGTGTAAAGAAAGTAGGCTCAAACTTAAAAAATATAACGTATACTCAAACATAATAGCCAGTTAAACGATTAAAACATTGATTAAAGTTGAAAATTATCTTTT
>JAFUTM010000094.1 GCA_017484235.1 Selenomonadaceae bacterium | reverse complement strand
TAATCGCTGTGCCGCTATTGCCTTTGATAAATGCCTATTCTTCATCATTGCTCTGACGTTTAAATCTTCCAGCACTATGAAACTTGGTTTTCGTTTCACTATTTCGCTTATGATTTTATTTTCGTAATCAACTCGAATATTTGTCAAAGTTTGATAAATTTGCTCTATCTTGACTATTTTTTTTTCTATGTTTGCAGAATAAGCAGCAGTTTTTTCACCTCGTTTCTTCTTTGATTCATATTTCCTGCTCAAACGCCTCTGCTCTCGTCTGAGTTTTAGATTGAGTTTTATAATCTTCGGCGTCTTGTTGATGTTTGACTTTGCAACGCCATTTGACATTATCGCTAAATCCTTAACTCCTAAGTCAATGCCTATTCCTTCACCTTGCGGTTTTTCTAATTTCTTGTCTGGTATTTCAATTAGCACTGACACATAATATCGACCAGCTTTATAACTGATTGTTCCGCTGTTGACCTTGGTATTCAGCGGCAGATAGCCTTTCTCTTTAAGTTTAACCACGCCAATCGTTGGAATTTGGATTTTGTGCCTCCAGATTGTCCAATCACCTTTAGCGTTTTTCGGAAAATAGGCTTTGACCTTTTGCTGTCGCTTCTTCTTGAATTTTGGTCGATTTGCCTTGCCTTGCATAAAATTTTTGAACGCTCTCTCGGCATTCAACAATGCTTGCTTTCTCGCCTTCGCTCCGCATTCGTCTATCCACTCATACTCTTTTTTCACAACATGATTCACATATTTGTCAAAGGTGTAGCCTGTTACGAAGAAGCCCTTGCCCAGCGTTTCATATACTTCAAAATTGCTTGCAAGATAAAGATTGTATAAATAGCGGCAGATTCCTATTGTCTTGCGAATTTTCAAGGCTTGCTCTGATGTTGGCAAGATTTCTGTTTTATATGCCCTTAACATATTTGTCACCTAATTATTACTTTTGTCTATATTTTCATTTACTGTTGCTTACTCCTGATTAATTTATAATTTTATATTCTATATGAATCATTATAAATCCTGTATTCAAAGGCGAATTTATATTAAGTGAGATTTTAATAATCTTTTTGACAACTGCAAAATTTTCGTATAAAATTATAGTGTTTTTAGTTTAATAAATTATATAATTAACTGGTAATTGAAATGAAAAAAATTTTACTTGTGTATAATCCGGTCTCAGGACACGCAGCTTTTAAGTCTAAACTCGACAGTATTGTTGAATCGTTTCAGCGCAGAAATATTTTACTTTCAATGTATCGAACTCGGCAGGGTGACAATTCAGATTTTGAGGAATGTGTTAATACGAGCCACGCCGACGGTATTATTGCCGCTGGCGGAGATGGCACGCTGCACGCCGTTGTAAATTGGATTATGAAATCAAAAATTGATCTGCCAATTGGAATTATCGGCAGCGGCACTTCAAATGATTTTGCTACTTATCTTGGCATTAATGACAATCTGGATCATTATTTCGATCGCATTTTATTAAATCAGACTCGTAAAGTTGATGTTGGCGTTGTCAATGATGAGGAATATTTTATAAATGTTGCAAGTGCTGGTGTGTTGACTTCTATTGCTCACGAAGTCAATGTAAAACTCAAAAATGCACTCGGCAAGCTGGCTTATTACATTCAGGGCATAGGTGAAATTCCTAAATTTAAAGCGGTAACGATACGAGTTGACGCGAACGGCGTTAATTTTGAATTTGAGGCATTTTTATTTATTGTGCTCAATAGTGGAACGGTTGCAGGAATGAAAAAAGTCGCTGATTTTGCTGAGATTGACGATGGTAAGCTGGACTTGCTGGCGGTTAAAAAATGCAGTCCAAGCAGTCTGATTAAATTAACACGTGATTTATTTTCCGGCAAGGGCGTTCAGTCTGATGCGGAAAATGTATTTCATATGCAATCTAAAGAATTTTATATATCTTCGCTAGACGATTTGACGAGTGATATTGACGGCGAAGTTGGCAGTCCGTTGCCGATAAAAATTGATACTATACCGCAAGCCTTGAACTTTTTTATATAATTTGAGTTGACAGTCCACTGTAAAAATTTATAAAATTTCCTTGACACATATTTGCAACTATGTTATGTTATTTCTGTTGGCCTATTAGAAATGTATTTTTGATAATTGGAGGTTTTGCTAACGATGAGAGAATTGCTCGAACTTTTGGAGAAAAATTCGCGGCTTACTACGTCTGAGATTGCTTCCATGTTAAATGAAAGTGAATACAAAGTTGAGCAGGACATTAAACGTCTGGAAAAAGATAAGATCATACTGAATTACTCAACACTGATAAATTGGGAAAAGTTTGGAGACGATACGGTTACAGCGGTTATTTCAATCAATCTTACACCGCAGCGTGAAGTTGGTTTTGATGCCATTGCTGAACGTATTTATAGATTCGATGAAGTACGTACCGTTTATCTGATGAGCGGCAGTTTTGATCTTTTAGTTATAATTGAAGGTAAATCCATTAAAGATGTGGCAAATTTTGTCGCAACTCGCCTCGCGACTATCGAAGGCATTACGCAGACGAAGACGCATTTCCTGCTTAAGCCGTAAAAGAAAGACGGCATTATTATTGATGATGAAGAGCGCGACAGACGACTTGTCATATCGCCTTGATAGAAATATATAATTTTTATTTTGTGACTGGTTAAAGTATAGAATTTATCATTTTGATAGCCAGTCGGAGGAATCATATGAGTAAATGGAATGATAGATTATCGCCACAGGTGAGGTCCATTGCACCGAGTGGAATTAGAAAGTTTTTCGACATTGCAGCAAAAATGGAAGATGTTATATCTCTTGGCGTCGGTGAACCGGATTTTGTGACGCCCTGGCTAATGCGTGAGAGTTGTATTCACGGTCTTGAACAAGGCTATACTTCGTACACTGCCAATCGTGGTACGCCGGAACTTAGAGCTGAAATTGCGCGGCATTTTATGAAACGTTATAACATTGATTACAACAGTGAAACCGATATATTGGTTACAGTTGGCGTTTCTGAGGCACTTGATTTAGCACTTCGCGCAGTCATTGCACCTGGCGATGAAGTCTTGATACCAGAGCCGTGTTATGTTTCATACCAGGCTTGCACTACACTTGCTGGCGGTGTAGCAGTTAATGTGCCTGCAAAAATTGAAAATGAATTTCGCATTACGCCGGAAGAACTTGAACCGTACGTTACCAATAAGACAAAGGCTATTTTAATTGGCTATCCTAATAATCCGACTGGTGCCATAATGGAACGTGAAGATTTATTAAAAATTGCTGACTTCGCTGAAAAGTATGATTTAATAGTTATTTCAGACGAGATTTACGGCGACTTGACTTATGGAGATCGCGAGCACGTTTGTTTCGCCTCGTTACCTAATATGCAGGATCGTACAATACTTTTAAACGGCTTCAGCAAGGCATATGCAATGACAGGCTGGCGCATTGGTTATGCGTTGGGTAACGCCGAAATTATTGCCGCAATGACAAAAATTCATCAGTATACTATGCTCTGTGCTCCGATTACAGCGCAGATCGCAGCTATTGACACGCTTCGTCACGGTGAGAAGTATATGAAAAAGATGGTTGCTGAATACAATCGTCGTCGCAAATTAATTTATGACGGCTTCAAAAAGTTGGGCTTAGATTCGTTCGAACCAAAAGGTGCATTTTATATCTTCCCGAATATAACGTCAACCGGATATACTTCCAGTGAATTTGCTGAAGCATTGATTAGGACAGAACGAGTGGCACTGGTGCCTGGTAATGCATTTGGTGTCAGTGGCGAAGGACACGTCCGCTGTTCTTATGCAACTTCAATTGACAAAATCTCTGAGGCGCTTGCACGTATCGGTAACTTCTTAAAAAATCATCGACGTTAATTAATTTTCAACAATGATTGACAATTAATAATAAATAAATTAATATATTGGTATATGTTAATGCGTTCGTAGTCCAGTGGATAGGACGTCAGCCTCCGGAGCTGAAAGCGTGAGTTCGATTCTCGCCGAGCGCACCATTTTTTTTAATGATGAATGAGGAATGTTGAATGAGGAATGATTTTCGTATTTGACATTATTCTTTATATTTGTTATTTTGGAGTGAGTAATTAATGAGTAAATTAACTTTAGATAAAGCTAAAGAAATACTTAATAAATATACAACTGAGCAGCATCTTTTAATTCACGCGGCAGCAGTTTCTGCAGCTATGGGCGCAATGGCAGACTATTTTCACGCTGACAAAGATCATTGGCAGGTGATTGGCTATCTTCACGATGTTGATTATGAAAAATATCCAAACGAGCACTGTCATCACGTTCACGAATTGCTTGAGCCTGAAGGCGTTGATGAAGATGATATTAAATCTATCATTTCACACGGCTACGGCGTTACGACTGATGAGTGTGAGCCGACAACTGATTTGGATAAAAGCTTGTTTGCTGTTGATGAACTTAC
>JAFUTM010000007.1 GCA_017484235.1 Selenomonadaceae bacterium | reverse complement strand
GTGACGTAAACCGCAAACTAGGGAAAATGGCCGAACGTGATGTGAGGCCTCTCCGAACGCGAGACCGCCGGACGCGGTCTCAGTGAGGCGGGTCTTTGCTTCTTTCTGACCGAACAGAAAGAAGTTGTAACTTAAAAAAAATTTAACGAAGGCACAACAAACTGGTTACAGAAACGACAAAAAACTCAGCCACAACCAAAAATTACGCATTATGAACTACGAATTAAGAATTAAGTAAAAAGTGAATGTCACATTCAAACATACGATTCCACGGAAGCGTGACATAAAAATCTTTCAAATAATCAAATGACGGCAAATTTTTATTGGCGAACTCGCGCATTAATTGAGTTACCCTATCTTCAACAGCGGCAGTTTTGTCGCCAAGAGTATAATAACTTATTGCACCTTCTGGAGAATAATATAATTCTTCTCCAACTGTAGTACGCACATTCGCCTGATAAGCCCAATCGTCGAGGTAACGCCTGACTAAAATACGATCTTTTGAGGCGTTATCCATATATTTTGCGAGTACACCAATTCCAAGCGCAAAGCCGGTCGAATTAGTCGCCGTATTACAGCCAGCGTATGACTTTAAATTAAAAAGCAGATTTTTATCAGCCATACATTTCATAAGCGCGTTATCCGAGCCATTCGCAAAATTTATGTCTGCAATTCCAACAGGAAAGCCAGCCTTGACGTATTCGTTTACAAGCTCTGAAAAATCTTCTGCATTTTTGGCAAAGAATTTTTCATCAATAATAATCCTGTTGTTCGGCAATGCATTATGTGTGTGATAAGTTCTGCCCTGAGGATCAGTGTTGACGAAGAGAACAAAATCAGCAGCATTTACGTCATCAACAATTTTACCACCGATTATTGCAATCTCACTTTCAATGGAATTGCCAATCTGCTCATCAGAATAAGCCGGCACAGTCGCTGCGCCCGTGCCTTTGTTATATCTTACACTTACAGACGGCTTTTCACCGTGAAGATCATTGACGGCACGAGTTAAAAGGAGCAGTCCAAACTCATCAATGCCGGTTAAGGATTGAAATTTATCATTTAACAAATTAAATTTTTCCGCATAATTCAAAATGTCGCGATTTTCTCTATGAGTCTGACCGAGCGGCGAGTTATCATCACGACCAACTATTAAATAACTGACAATATTTTGCGCGGTGAACTCAATAAATTTTTTAGTTGCAGACAAATTTGTTTCACGACGAGAAAAATAATCCTCAAAAATATCTTGTGGAATATTCGCCTTGAGTTCAGTTAAATTGTGCTTCTCATTCTCATTAAGTCCAGTCATTTCCTGCTTATCCAGAAGTTCACATAAATTAGCAATCTGATTACCATAATAAGGATAATAATCCGGCTCTTCATCAAATCCGACCGGCACATCTTTAGGAGTGCGCATCAGCGAAGTAAAAATATAAATCTTCAAATTTGGATTTTTATTGCGTAAATTCCGAAAATGCTCAATACGGTTGTCAATTATGGCCTGTGATACACTATGCTTTCGCGAAGGAATCAGGCCGCCATAAAGTATGGAATCGGCAGAAATTACAGCGGCACTGGCAGAATCAGCATTTGTTTCCAGCCAATTCCAAAGCGCATCTGGATTACCAAAATTTTTAGTAGTTCCAAAAAATTCTTCCGGCGGCACAATTATATCATAGCCCAACTGTTCGATAACTTCCACAGTCTGATGATAAGAAATCGGACGCGCGTCGTGAGGCACAAATAAAATTTTTTCATTTTTAGTTGATGCGCACGCTGTTGAAAATAATAACATAATTAAGAGCGTGCAGCATAAAATAATTTTACTCAAACAATCATTCCTTTATAATAAAGAATTGTACAATCGTATCAGACGTTAAACCGGAAATAAGTAACGTCGCCGTCCTGCATAACATAATCTTTGCCTTCAAGACGGACCTGTCCTTTTTCGCGTGCCGCATTAACACTGCCGAGCTTAACCAAGTCATCGTAATTGACAATTTCAGCGCGAATAAAGCCGCGTTCAATATCAGAATGAATTTTGCCGGCAGCTTTAACTGCAGTGGTGCCTTTACGAATAGTCCACGCTCTGCACTCGTCCGGTCCAGATGTTAAGAAAGTCATCAATCCTAATAAGTCAAATGCTGCGTGAATTAATTTATCAAGTCCAGATGACTCCAGACCAAGATCAGCCAAAAATTCTTTAGCTTCGTCGGCGTCAAGTTCAGCAATTTCAGATTCAACTTTGGCACAAATTACAACGACTTCATTGCCTTCAGATGCAGCTAGTGACTTAACCTGTTTAACATATGGATTTCCAGTAAAATCTGCGGCCTCGTCTTCAGATACATTTGCGACATAAAGTGTCGGTTTAAGCGTCAGGAGATTTATATCACGAATCATTATTAAATCATCATCGGTTAAATCAACACTTCGTGCCGGCTTCGCCTCGTCAAGCGCAGATTTAATTTTTTGTAAAATTTCAGTCTCGATTTTAGATTCTTTACTGCCGGATTTTGCAAGTTTGACTAATTTAGCCAGTCTTTTTTCAACGACCTCTAAATCGGCCAGGCACAGTTCCGTTTGAATTGTATCAATATCACACAGCGGATCAATTGTATCAGCTACGTGAGTTATGTTGCCGTCTTCAAAGCAGCGTACAACGTGGGCAATCGCATCAACCTGCCGAATGTGTTCGAGAAATTTATTGCCAAGCCCTTCACCTTTAGAGGCGCCCTTGACCAAGCCAGCTATATCAACAACGCGTACACTGGCCGGCGTCGTCTTCTTTGAATTATACATTTTGGTCAAAACTTCCAGACGTTCATCTGGTACAGCGACAACGCCGACATTCGGCTCAATCGTGCAGAATGGATAATTCGCCGCTTCAGCGCCAGCCTTTGTTATTGCATTAAACAGAGTGGACTTTCCCACATTAGGCAGTCCAACAATTCCAACTTCTAAATTACTCATCGTC
>JAFUTM010000093.1 GCA_017484235.1 Selenomonadaceae bacterium | reverse complement strand
TTTTATAATCATAGCTTTTCAAAAATTACAAACATTATCAATCCTCGTTATCCAAAAATGGCCGAGCTGGACGCTAGGCCCTGTGAGCGCTAAGTCACGTGATGTGACTTTAGCGAACGAGCTTTCTTTGCTTCTTTCTTTACGGCTAAAGAAAGAAGTTATTAAAATCAAACTTTTAAAAATCAAACTTAGCCACTAACAAAAAACTAATCATTGATAACCTTCATCGTTGGGAAGAGGAGCACATCACGAATTGAAACTGCATCAGTTAAAATCATCACAAGACGGTCAACACCAATGCCCAATCCACCTGTTGGCGGCAGACCATATTCAAGCGCACGAATGAAATCATTGTCCATAACGTGAGCTTCCTCGTCGCCAGCTTCACGTTGTTTAAGCTGTTCCTCAAATCGAGCTTTCTGGTCAATCGGATCATTTAACTCAGTAAAACCGTTGGCCAATTCACGACCAAAAACAAAATACTCAAATCTGTCAGTTATGCGCGGATCAGTTGGATTCTTCTTTGCAAGCGGTGAAATTTCCGTTGGGTGACCAGTTATAAAAATTGGCTGAATCAATGTATCTTCAACTTTTGCTTCAAACACTGCATTTAATATGCCGCCAATTCCAAAACGTTCCTCATAAGCAACACCAATTTCAGAAGCCATCTTGCGTGCCTCTTCAACGGTTTCACAAGACAAGAAATCTTTGCCCGTAACGTTCTTAACAGCATCATTCATACTAAGTCGCGGCGCATTGCCAAGATCAAGCTCAACGCCCTGATAAGTCACTTTAGTTGTGCCAAGAACGGCAAGCGCAGTCTCACGCGCAATGCCAGCCGTTATATCAATCATATCACGATAGTCACCATAAGCCTGATACACTTCCATTGAGGTAAATTCTGGATTATGTCTGACGTCCATACCTTCGTTGCGGAAAACTCTGCCCATTTCGTAGACACGCTCAAAACCACCAACGATCAATCGTTTAAGGTTAAGTTCCGTAGCTATTCGGAGATAGAGGTCTGTGTCAAGTGCATTATGATGAGTTACAAACGGTCTTGCAGCTGCACCGCCCGCAATTGTTGACAATACTGGCGTCTCCACTTCCAAAAAGCCGCGCTCATCTAAATATTTGCGTATCGTCTTTAAAATTTTATTGCGCTTTATAAAAGTATCTCGCACTTCTGGATTGACAATTAAATCAAGATAACGCTGGCGATAGCGAATCTCCACATCTTTTAAGCCGTGAAATTTTTCTGGCAGCGGACGCAAAGACTTGCTCAACAGTTCAAAATCTTCAATGCGGACAGTCAACTCACCGCGTTTAGTTTTAAACACTTTACCTTTTACACCGATGATGTCGCCGATGTCCAAAAGTTTGAATTGTGAATACTTTTCGTCACCGAGAACATCTAATTTAAAATAAACTTGTATAGAACCAGTTCTATCATTGAGAACGCCAAAACTTGCCTTGCCGTGACCGCGAATTGCCATAAGACGACCAGCAATACTGACATCGCCGCCGTCCTCCTCGCCTTCGAGATTCCCATATTCGCGTCGTATATCCTCAGCGTGATGAGTGACTTCGTAGCTGTGACCGAATGGTGCAACACCTTTTTCGATAAAGGCGTTCATTTTATCGTGACGTACTTTTATCAGTTCGTTTTCGTCAACTGGCTGCTGCGGTTGATTTTGCTTTTGATTTTGTGCCATATAAACGTTCCTCCACATTAATTATATAATTTATTCAACTTTGACAATTTCATACAGAATAATACCGACCGGCGCGTGCACTTCTGCTATAGCGCCAGCTTTTTTGCCGACCAGCGCGGCACCAAGCGGAGATTCATCAGAAATTTTAGATTCATCTGGATTAGTTTCGGTTGAGCCGACAATACGATATTTTTCGTCCTCGTCGACAATCTGATAAACTTTATATGCGCGTTCGACTTTACCGTAAATATCTTCAGAACCTTCTTCTGTAATTTTATAAATCTTGTCATCAGTTCCAGCAATCTTGCCGCTAAATTTTACCAGACCGCCGTCAATCAATCTGTAAACATCATCAGCGTCATCATCTACATCAGAGTTTACTCCTGCAACTGTAACATTGACGAGTTTGTGGGCCTTTTCTTTGTCGATTATGACATTAGCCTCAATTTTGTCAACTTCAATAAATTCATTGTCCATAATTTTATAGACTTTTTCCTCGTCTTCATAAAAATCATCAACTATGGCTTCCGGCTTGCCATTTACAAGGCGATAAGTTTTTTTGACCAAACCGTAAATTTTATTTTTAACTTCTTCAACTTCGCGAATGACTACGGTACTGCCGACATTTATAATATCGCCATTATCCATATCATTGATTATATTGCTATTTCTGATTTTAGCTTCAAGATCGAGGATTTCACCTTCGAGGAAGGCCTGCTCATTTTTAGCATCGTCGTATTCGGAGTTTTCGCTCAAATCGCCAAGCGCAATTGCCGCCTTCAATCGGTTAGCTACTTCGATACGACGTACACTTTTTAAGTATTCCAGTTTTTCAACCAGCTTATCATAGCCGTCCTGAGTCAACAGAACTTTTTTCTCAGTCATAATTTACCACACTCCAAAAAATTATTAATCTAATTAGGAATGACTAATTAGGAATTAGGAATTGAGAATTAAAAATATTCCTCATTCCTCATTCTTAATTCCTAATTAGCAATTGTTATACTTTCACCGGATTTAACTGGTGCCCATACAGGTAAAGGTTCGCGTTTACCAAAGAAATCTTCTGATGGCTGCCATTTAGGATAATTGACTCGGTGCATAGCAATCAGATATTTTACATTGGTTTTGGCAACAAATTCTTTGGCACCCATTTCCTGCGAATTGCCAAGTCTGCCGTCAACTGGAAAGAAAGCCACGTCAGCTTCCATTCCGACCATACGTTTTAATTGCTTTTTAAACATTCGTTCTGCCATAGTATTGTTTTCTGCTGTATCACCTTCCCAATGCCACCAATTAAAGTCACCAGCGTGAAAAATGCGTCTGCCAGTACTCGTCTCAACTAAAAACGAAACACCAACATCTGTTGAATCATAAGTCCAAACTTTTATATTATCATCTTGCCACTCGGTATAGCGTTTCATTAAAGTTATATTATTCTGTGGAAAGATTTTTATACGTTTAGTGTGCTTTAAATCATAACTGAAGATATATCGAGTAGTTTGATGTGCATAAGCCCTGATATGTGTGCCAAAGTGATCAAAATGTGCGTGACTGACAAAAATATAAAGACTGTCAAAATCATTTGTTTTAACCATTTTGTCGACAACGTTTGCTGGATCTTCAAAATCATCAAATATTAAAAGTGTCCTGTCATCGCGGATTAAGAATCCGCTGTTGAGCAGGTAAGTAATATCCATTATATTATCCTTCCTCCATAATTAACGTAGACTTGACCACAACTAATAAATTAAAACATTACATATTAAATCATTATTTATCCTCAATTTGTAATTGTGTATGTTTAATTGTACTGGCTGGTTCAGTAAAGCCGCGACCCATTACTTCATTTGCTGACATAATTAGCATAAAGGCGTGTTCGTCTACGGAATGAGTCAATATTTTTATCTTTGCGATCTGCGTAAGGCTCACTACAACTAAAATGACGTTCTTTTCATTACCAGTAAACGCACCTTGTCCGTGAAGGAACGTCACGCCGCGTCCAACTACATTGATAATCTCGTCGGCAATCTTTCTGGATTTATCAGAAACGATTAATATCGCCTTCTTTCGGTTGAATCCGCCGATCACTTTATCAGTGACAGTAGCATTAACATACATACAAATTAAAGTGAACATTGCAGGTGCAATGCCAAACAAGAAACCGGCAATTGAGACAACAACACAATTAAAAGCAAAAATTACTGCGCCTATATTCATGGAATAATATTTTTTAATTATTGCGCCTAAAATATCAAAGCCGCCCGTTGATCCATTCATTCTAAAGACTATGCCATAACCAATGCCGTTGAACACGCCGCCAAATATGGCAGCCAGCATTAAATCATTAAGCGGTGCATAGGCGTTTAAAAATCGTGTAAGATCGAGGCAGGTTGAAAATATAAACGTCCCAATGATTATATCAACAGTATACTTTTTGCCGAGCAGTTTATATGACGCAATCAGCAGCGGTATATTGTACAAAAAAGTTTGCAGACCGATTGGCAGTCTGAATAGATAATAAAATATAATCGCTATGCCGGTTGCTCCGCCAGTTAGTAAGTGCGATGGTACTAAAAATAAATTTATTGAGCAGCTTGCAATTAAACAACCGATTATAATTCCAATATATCTAAAAGTTTGATTGCGTGAAATAATCGCAGTAAGTTTCATTGCACCGCACACCTCAAAAAGTTTATTCATCTTAGCAACGAAAAATATTATAGCACAAAAAAAAAATAGTGCAAATTTTTTTAGCACTATTAATTAATTTATTTTAAAAATGAAATTATTTTACTGGAACACAATGTTTGTCGTTAATCTCTTTGACTTTCTGGACGCGACGACGATACTTTTCAGCAGTCAAAGGTTCCGTCTTAAGCCACATTTTTACAATCTCCATTGCGATTGCGCTGCCAATGATTTTGCCGCCGATGCAGAGAATATTAGAATCAGTATGTTCACGTGAAAGCTGGGCGCAGAATGGATCCTGACAGACAACAGCGTAATTTCCGTTAATTTTATTTGCAATCAGCGCACTGCCATAACCAACGCCGTCAACAAAAATGCCGCGATCGCACTCGCCTTTGGCAACAGCAAGAGAAGCCGGATAAACATAATCGGAAAGGTCAGCCGCTTCTTCATCATATGTGCCAAAATCTTTGACCTCGTAGCCGTTTTCTTCTAAATATGCTTTAATCTGATTTTTGAGCTGAGTGCCAGCGTGGTCATTTGCCATTGCAATTTTCATTATACAAGACCTCCAATCAAAAATTAATTAGGAATGAGAAATGAGGAATGTTGAATTATTTTAATTTGAAATATAGGATTAACAATTGATAAATATGCCAAATTTTTTAATTTATCTGACAAAATCATTTTATCAAAAATCTACAATAGTGTCAAACTATTTCATTCGGAACGAGTTAATTATAATTAAAATTGTAAAGATTGTGACTCCAACAGCGGCAAAAAATGGATTGAATGGAATCAGCGGCGAGTCCAGCACCATCATAAGAGACGGTGGTATCAGACATATCCAGGACAGATACGCCAGTTGTTTATTCTGTTTAATGATACTGCGGGCTTTCTCAGCAATTTGACGAATGTCCATAAACTTTTGCAAGTCGTCAAGTTCAAAATCCATTTTAATATCTCCGTTTGTTAAAACGAAATTACCGTCTACTAAGAGTACAGATACGTCGGCATTAAGCAATGCTGGCAGATCTCGAAATTCCTTTCCAATCATTGCGACAAATTTGCCACGTGCACGCAATAATTGAATTTCACGTGCCTTATCTTCTGGAGAGAGAGCTGCGCGGAAGCTGTCAATGGATATATGTTTAGCAACGGCGTTTACCGTCTTTTTAGGATCACCGCTCAACATCACCGTCTCAAGTCCAATTTGTTTGAGCTGGCCTAAAAAAGTTCGGGCGTCGTCATCAATTTCATCTTTTAACGCAATGATGCCGCGAGCCATTTTGCCCATACTGAGCATAACCGGCGTCTTACCACGCGCAGCAAGCTGGTCAACTTTGGTTAGAAGTTCTGCGCTGATACGCACACCTTCATCTTCAATCCAGCGAGGACGGCCGACTCTTATCGGCATACCGTTCATCAATCCTTCGACGCCACAGTTAGGCACTTCTCTAAAAGCCGAAATAGGTTGTATATTTAATTTGCGATGCTCTGCCGTTTCCAGAATTTTTCTGCCCAATACGTGAGTGGATTCCTGCTCAACCGATGCGGCAAATGCAAGCAGAGATGATTGTGACAGACCTTCCGGCACTAAATCCGTTACATAATAATTGCCGTCAGTAACAATATTATTCATTGAGATTGCAACTGTATTGATTGTGCTTAGATTTACAATTGAATCAGTAGAAGCAATCTTTATGTCAAGTGCATTAATCATTCTTTTTGCCAGCCGCAAAACTATGGGCGACGATAATGCCAGACAGAAGGGCGAAAATGAAATTAGAATCGTAATTCCGACTAAAATTGCTGAATCAGCACCTTTTTGATAATACTGCCAGCCGCCAATTACAGCAGTCATTAACAATTCAAGAATCAAATACATTTTTATCTTAGGCAACAAATTTTTCATCACCTCATGTTTTATTTTTAAACAGTATATATTATGCAGCAAGCCGTATTATGTGTCAAACATTTTTTGTTTTTTGTATTTTAGTATACAATAAAGTTATATTGCAACTTAAAATCATAAATGATAAAATTAACTATAATATATGATTACATTTGATTAAACATTATGATTGGAGGAATTATGTTTGCTGACAATCAGCGCAAATGCGAAAATAAATTTGACACTTGACATACTTGGAACACGTGAGGACGGCTATCACGAAGTTGAAATGATTCTTCAATCAATCGAGCTTGCTGATAATATAGAACTGGCTAAAATGGATAGCGGTATTAAATTAGAA
>JAFUTM010000006.1 GCA_017484235.1 Selenomonadaceae bacterium | reverse complement strand
CATCTTTGCCGACGCCGAAAAGTGGTCAGACCCAATCTTCTGGCAGGTCTTCAACTTTGGTGCCAGGCTCAATACCGTTAGCAGGATCGCCGGGTTCTTCGTCATACTCGTAGCCCCATACATTACACACATACTTCATAAAAATGCACCTCACAAATAAAATGTCTAACTATCTTAATCACATTTTATCACAAATTTTAAACTCGTCAATATTTTCTAAAAATTTATTATTAATTATGAATGAGGAATGATGAATGAGGAATTATTTTAATTGTACATTACGAATTACGCATTATTTTAATTCCTCATTCCTAATTCACAATTCCTAATTAGATTAAATGTTGACATTAAAGCCGTGATCGAGTGGACCACTGCCACGACCAAGATTTAATCCTGTAGAAAGCGCAGCAGTCAAATACTTTTTCGCTTTATCAATCGCAATAATCAGCGGCATTTCCTTTGCGAGATTAGAAGCAATTGCCGAAGACAATGTACAACCAGTACCGTGAGTATTTTCCGTCTCGATTCGTTCGCCATAAAACCAATTAAATCCATCTTCATTACAAAGTAAGTCAGTAGCCGTACTCTTGAAATGTCCACCCTTCGCAAGAACAGCGCAGCCATACTTAGTAAATGCACGTTCGGAGGCAATCTCCATATCGGATTTAGTTTTTATATCGTCCGGCGACTGATGAACTAACACTGCCAGTTCAAAGACGTTCGGAGTAATAACAGTGGCCAATGGAAATAAAACAGAAGTTAATTTATTAATAGCGTTGTCGTCAATTAATTTTGCACCACTGGTTGCGACCATTACCGGATCGACCACAATATTTTTTGCATTATACTGCTTCAATTTATCGCCGATAACTTCAATCAATGAAGCCTCTGATACCATACCAATTTTAACGGCATCAGGAAAAATATCTGTAAAAACTGAATCAAGCTGGGCAGCCAGAAAATCCGGCGTAACATTCATAATATCCTTCACGCCCAAAGTATTTTGTGCCGTCAATGCGGTAATTGCCGACATTCCATATACGCCATTGGCAAGCATAGTCTTTAAATCAGCCTGAACGCCGGCACCACCGCTGCAATCACTTCCAGCAATTGTTAAAACCGTTTTTAAAGTCTTGTTCATAAAATATTATCATCTCCTCTTAGTCGTCCAAAATATAAATTTCAATAGATTGACGACCAAATCTTATCGCTTCCTCGTAAGTATCAAAAGCTATATCAATGCGATTTCCCTTAATGGCATCGCCCGTATCGTCAGCAATAGCCTCACCGTAGCCAGGAATGTAAACTCGCGTGCCGAGTGGAATAAAAAGTGGATCAACCGCAATTATTCCACGTCGAACAGGATTGCCTCTGGCAGTATGCGTTCCGACACCTGCATCAAAGCGGCTGTAGGCCGTAGCTTCAACGTAAACAGTTCTTTTAAATGAAGGTATTCGCTCAGATGTATTACTCCAGCTGGTATCAGAAATATTATAATCCGCATTTTCCAGCGCGGCATAGGTCTGCAAGTCACATATGCCGGTGGGTTCAAGCCCTACACTGGATTGAAATTTTTTAATTGCCGAAATCGTAGAATTGCCGGCAATTCCGTCAGCCTCGCCGCTTAAAAATCCGTGTTCGATTAACTTTCTCTGAACGAGAACAACACCTTCGCCGTGCATACCAAATTTAATTACGCTTCCAATCTCAGCATAACCACCACTCTCAACTATCTGAGAGGATTGATTGGAATTGTTACTCTGATTATTATTTTGAACGCTGTTAAGGTTAGCCTCATTTAATTTGGCGATAGTAAGAGCACCAGCAATACCGTCTGCAGGCAGTCCACAGCTAATCTGGAATTTTTTAATCGCTGCAACAGTCGCGTCACCAACTATGCCGTCAGCCTCGCCGCCTAAAAATCCGAGAGCAATTAATCTTTTTTGAAGCGCTGTAACGTTGGCACCTTGCATACCAAACTCAATAATACCGCTGACTATTGATGGAGAGGTGCTATTATTTCGGTTATTATGATTAGTACGATATGTATTATTATTGTCGTTGTTATGTTCATTATTTGAGTCAGATTTATTATTTTGGGCGGCAGCACTCTTATTACCAGCAGTAAAATCGGCGGCCTCTTTATTTATCGCATCAAAAGTAGTCTGTCCACATATTCCGTCAACTATAAGTCCATGAGTCGATTGAAAATAGGCGATTGCATTAACTGTCGCCTCACCACAAATGCCGTCCGCTGTGCCGCTCATATATCCAAGCGCAATTAAAATATTTTGCAGTTCTGCGACATCTTCGCCTTGCATTCCAAACTGTATCACGTAATTAGGATCGCCGTTCACATTTGTATTATCAATATTGATTGTCGTATCAACAGTTGCGACCAGCAAGTTGTAAGTTTCATCGCCGCATATTCCGTCGACCACGAGACCTTGAGCAGCCTGAAACTTTTTTATTGCATTAACTGTCCTTAAACCGCATATTCCGTCAGCTTCGCCAGTTAATAAGCCCTTGGCAATTAACATTCTTTGTACTTCTACAACGTGTGCTCCAATTTCGCCTTCTTTAACTACTGCTGCATAACTAATCGACATTAAAGATATCATTATAACTACAATCGTTATCGTCAACGAAATCAATCGTTTCATCTAATAATCGCCACGCTCCTTAATTTAAATTTATTTTATAATTGTAATACAATTCACTGTCAATTACAAGTCTTGCGGCAATAAAAAAGCGGAAACCTCCGCTCTTTTAATTAGGAATTAGGAATGATGAATGATGAATAGAACAAATGATGAATTATGAATATTGAATTGAATCTTGACTTGTCGTGGCAAACGTTAAATTCCTCATTCCTAATTCACAATTCCTAATTATTAATTCCTGTTTGCCGACGGAATAATCATTATTGTCAACTTCAATGATAGAATCCATATCGGTTGTCGCGAAGTTATCCTCAGTCGCGAACCAATAATTACTGTCGACGTTGGTCTCCTCTACAAAGTTAGCCGTCTTCGTCGACTTCGTGTATTTATTGTTGGAAATAATCTCGCCTTCAGAATCAATAATCGTAATATTTTTAGATTTGCCACCTTTTACAGTGACAGCACTGTCACCTATGTTGAAAATAACATTTTTGCCTTTAACGGTTACGGAATCAATTTCGTCTTCAATCATTATGGAATCTTGACCAGCTTTATAATCAGTGATAATATCGCTGCCATCATCTTCGTGGACGAAAACGTCTTTGCCGGCTCCACCGGTCAGCGTGTTTTTACCGGCTCCACCAACTAATGTATCGGCTCCACTGCCACCTTTGAGCTTATCGTTACCGTCTTCACCATAGAGAACATCATTACCCTTGCCTCCAGTGATATTATCGTTGCCGTCGTCGCCATATACCGTCGTCGCCTTTTTGCCGACAGTGATTTTATTATCTAATTCATTGCCATAAATTGTAAATTCTTTATTGACAGATGTCGCTTTCACCGTCTTTACTGTCGACGCATAATCGGCAAGATCAACCTCTTCACTAGTATATTTTTTACTAATAGTCAATATCGTTTTGCTGCTGTTATATTTAAGTCCACTCGGCAGAGTAGTCGTCGTTGTCTCTGTATGGGTTTCCGTATCAGTCGATATGCCACCGGAATTTGTGTCTGTTGATGAGCCGCCGGAAGTTGTATCAATTGATGTGTTGTTCCCGCCACTGACAGTGATAATGTTAAGTGTCTGAGCATATGCATTTTTTAGCTTAATACTTCCGTCACCAATATTGATTATCACATCATCACCATTGGTTGTCGTTGTATAGGAGTTGCCGCTGATTTGTATTGTGTCGGTTGAACTGTAATTGTAGATTATATCGTTGCCATCACCATTTGCATATTGGATTACATTGCTGTTATTGAAACCGGAAAGAGTAATGGTGTCGTCGCCGGCTCCACCGTTTATTGTAACGTTGTTATTAATATAATTATTGATAGAATCATTGCCATCGCCGCCACTGAGGCTCGCATTATTAGTACCATAATAATTGTAAATAGAATCATTACCGGTGCCGCCGCTTATCGTTATATTTGATCCTAACCAGTTATAAATATAGTCACTGCCATCGTCACCATTCATGATTATTTTATCACCAGAATTATATATAGAATCATCGCCCACGCCGCCGCTTATGCTTGCATTGTTACAATTATTATCAATAATATCATTACCAGCATCGCCACTTATCGTTGCATTTTCATTATAGTAATTTCTGATTGAATCGTTACCGGCACCGCCGTTTATGGTGACATAGTTATTATTATTTTCAATAGTATCATCACCAGACGTGCCGCTAATTATCGTATTATCATTATTATTAGTAATGTTAATTGGCGTTACGCCAGAAGGAACAGTCGGTGTAACATATGTTTCACTGCCATTAATTTTTATATTTTGATTTGCGCCGCCCTTTACTGTAATCTTGCCCGTTCCAACATTGATAATTACATCATTACCGCTGGTTGTCGTTGTATAGGAGTTGCCGCTGATTTGTATTGTGTCGGTTGAACTGTAATTGTAGATTATATCGTTGCCATCACCGGCACTATATTGAATTAAATTATCTTTACCTGAATAACTTGTCAAATAAATTGTGTCATTTCCGGATCCACCATTGATTGTTACATTATCACCGCCATTATCTATATAATCGTCGCCGTCACCGCCGTCAATAGTAACGTTTGTACCATAATTTGATATGTAATCGTCACCAGCATACATTTTTATTTCAACATTTGAGTCAAAATTATAGAAGCTGTCCTTGCCGGACGTGCCGCTCTTAACTGAAGTATTAGACATACCGGAGTCAACTGTATTGTTGCCGGCATTGTCTCCAGAATCAACAGTATCGTCTCCAGAGTCAGTTATACTTGTATTTGTCGGCGGATTTAAGCTGCCTTGTTTAGCCAGATAGCGAAAGAACATATAACCGGCTGCATATTCTCCTGTATCGCCCATTACGTTTACATCAAGTCTTAAATATTCGGCAAGCTCATCAGGATTTTTTGCAAAATAATTAATAAAATATTCTCTTTCGTCGTCAACTCCGTGAATTAGTTCTGCCGCACCTTCCTTTATAAAGTCGTGTAAATAAGAGAAATAATTAATATTAGCAGCCATAACGGCGTGAGTAAATTCGTGCGCCAATGTCCTGTCAAGATAAAGTGATGTATCATAACTTTTGCCATTGACATCAGAAGAAGATAAATTATTAAATCTACCCATATTAATTGTTAAATCTAATTTAATGGTCTTGCCGCCGAATACATAAAAATGTGGCGTTACGCTGGCTAATGTAGTGGAATATGGTTCATTTTCAAATTTTAACGTTATTTCTTTAACTGTCGTGCCCGCTTCTGTAAAACTCAAACCATAAGATTCTTCAACAAGTTTGAGTGCTTCTTCAATCCACCAGCTGTAGAGACCTTGTACAACAATTTGCTGATCAGTGGTAAGAGTATTTTTTTTCGGAATTTTTACTTTAAGTCCGCGCATAGTAAACGAATCACCGCTTGGATAAGATGCTGCTCCATTCTCT
>JAFUTM010000092.1 GCA_017484235.1 Selenomonadaceae bacterium | reverse complement strand
TGTATTTCCTTTCTTAGGAATGATACTTTCACGGCTCGGCATAGTATAACCTTCTGTGATTCGTTTTGCACCAAGAATCTTATATTCTTGATTATCAGGATAGTAAACAACTCTCAAAGTACATCTTGTACCATCGATCTCAACTGGTATGCCATAAATTGTATATCCTCTTTGAATAACGTTGCCTTCTGCGTTGACCTTGCTATCTACCGATTCCAAAATTTCCGTATAAACGAAATGTCCATTAAGCGTAGTCCACGTGGTTGGCTATTTAATGGTAACTTTGCCAGTGTTCCAATCACTTTGAATTTTAGTATCTTCACCTAAATATATATATTTATCGCAGTTGTTGGCATCATCAATTACAAAACTTTGGTCTTCATCTTTAAACATTCCAAACGATATACTACCACTAACATAGGAAATTCTTTGTATTTGATCTGGAGTAAGATTAAAGTAAATTTCGCCTTTATCTTCGTTGTAATCAAATGTAATATCTGAAAAATGTATATCTGATATATCATACATTTCTCGCAATCTCTGTGATCTTTTGCTGCTTCTGCTTCTGGTTGAGCGTGAGGAAGTTTCTTGAATATTATCCGTATTTAAGTTATCTGATTCATTTGAAAGGTTAAATAATCTTTCGTATAATCTTTTTGTATGTTTCGAGATTGTATTTTGAGAGGCATACATTTCAAATTCTTCATTGTTTCCACGAAATGGATTATAAAAAGAAATTCCATTGCTTCCAATTCTGGTTTCGCCATAAATGTTACAGACAACAGCAGAATCAATCGCATTAATCAAATTATCAGCACTTTCAATTAAGCTCTGATTTGTTGGACGTAGTTTTATATTTTCGGCAAATGTTTTTAAATCTAACATTTCTTTTTCGCCTAAAGCTAATTTTTGGTTGTTTCCTAATGGATAACCTGTAGTATTTTCTGCTGCATATCCTAAATCGTTGTAAACATAGTCAACACCATATTTATAACAATTCTTCATGAATGAATCATAAGCGTTACGAAGTGGAATCCATTTGGACGGCGAAAGATCAATAGTTGAAAATGTAGCGTTCGATTTAAAATCATCACTAACATCTTCATTTGTCTGCAAATAATTGAATGAACTCTCGCATATAATCTTACTTAATTGTTTACTGCTGATTGAAGGATTTTCTGACAATTTTTTTATCCAATCACTGTAGTACCAACCGTAACCGGATTCCTCTTCTTCAGAAGCTATCATATATCGTGCAAATCCGTAAATATTATTGGCATTTTCATATGTTGCTCTAAGACAGGAATCGAAACCGATAATTTCAAACGGCGGATTGTCTGGCGATGCTTTATAAACTTTTGAAAACGCTCGACGAATCTCATTTAAATCAAGAGCCTCGCCTTTATCTATTTTTAAAGGAGACGTATCTGAATATCTTTCATCAGGGCAAACAGTAACCAAGCCGCCGTGACCCCAAAAAATGAACATACGGTGATCCGGTTTAAAATCTTTTTCGATGTTATTTTTACCATAACGCAAAAAATCTTCAAGTGTATCAGCACTGCCCATATTAGCATCTGTAAATGAACCTTGATAGTGAAAACCGTCACTGTCATAAAGATAACGTCCGATTGTATTTGTTGGTATATCTTCGGTTAACCAATTTTTACAACCGCCGGTTTGAATCAAAATTTTTACATTCGGCGAAATTTTAACGTCACTATTTATATATATTGGTAGATTGACTTTACCGCCAGTTGAGCCTTCTTTAAAAGATATAAATTTTTGATTCACCATCTCTTGCAGGTCTTCAGTTGCCGAACCATATTGCCATTCAAGATTACCAGCACTGATATACCAATAGATAAGCCACTTGTCATTTGAATTGTCAGATTCGGCAGCCGCAAACGTCCAGCTTGCAGAATAGAAGATTGCTGACACTACTGCAACGAGCATTAAAAATTTTTTCACTTAAAACACCTCCATTAATTTTAAAATATATCACCTGACACTATAATAGCACCTTTTGGTTTAGAAGATGAACGAGTTCCGGTTGATCTGTAACCTCTTACACCATTCCTTTTAAGAAAATTAGAAAGTCCACCCGAAGCACGGCTTGCTATTGAATTTTTTGGAATGCAGCGACCAAACTCCAATATAACTTGACCATTATTTAAAGGTGTTTCAATAAAATAGTTGATGCCTTTATGATCTATTGCTTTTTGTAAATCAATGTTATATATAGGCAAATTTGTATGCTCTGGTGCATAACCTGTATAGCAAGTATGCAGGAATACATAACTAAAATCGCCAACATTTCTCAGTTGACCTTGTCTTGTCCAATAGGCTATAGTTTCTGCTACTGCTTGTGCATAATCGTAGCGACGCTGGCCATCTATCCATATACTATAACGACTATTATCTCCAGAACCGTGAGATATAAAAACTAAACATTTGTTATTTCCAAATGCAAAATAATAAATTCTGTGATCAAATTCTCCACTTTTATTGTATTTAACCACAGGTGTAGCCAAAAACGAATACTCACTCATATAATCATAATCTTCTGCGGAAGCCGTCGCCGCAATCAACAAAACCGAGAAAGCAATAACTAAAATTCTTCTTAACATCATCAATCACTCCTTACAAAAAATTTAAACATTCTGACATCTTCAACAAAAGCGCGACCACAGTGCGCCAGCTCAACACTTTTGACAATTATCTCATGAATCTAGGCTTGTGTCAAGTCTTTTTTAGAAATCCATAATATAATTTTTCTCAACAAAAATAAGCCATAAGTCCTTCATTTCGATGCAAACTTATGGCTTCATTATTATTTACGTTGCGAGTTTTTTCGCAATTAATGATTATTTCTTGATCCAGGTCTTATCAGTGTTCAACGACCAAGTGTTACCTTCAACCTTGAATCCAACTTGATTAATTCCGGTTGGACCACTTACCATAATAGAATTGCCATTCTTTAACTGTACACTGATGCTCAGACCTTGTGCCGAATTAGTTGTGCCTTCTATATCTATGTCATCTAAGTTAATGCCCATCAGATCAACAATGTCACCATTACCAACGCCCTTAATCGTATCATTGCCATTATCAATTCCAAAGTAGAATGTGTTATGACCATTGCCGCCGACCATTATGTCGTCGCCGCCGGAACCGCCCCACAGACTGTTGTCACCTGCGCCGCCGATTAGTGTTTCGTTCTCAAAGTTCTTACCTGCCAACTTGAGTGTGCCACTGTACGAGGAAGCGTCGACTTCGTTGATGTTGTTGTACCACGTATCGTCGCTGCCGTCCCAGTTGTTCATATAAATATTCACTGCACTCAGGCTGCTGTCAGAAACCGTGAGCTTCTTGTTGTTGTCGTCAGTCGCCATATACCAGTCAACTTTCTTTTCATATTGGAGATTATCGCCGTACTCTGCTATCCAATTTCGCTCGCACGCGTGGGCACGAAAGATATTATTTTTACCGTTCTTTAAGTTGATATAGGAATTGCCACCTTCTATTACCAGATCATCACCTTGTATCGAGGCATCTATGAAGTGATCTATTATCACGTAGTCGTTGGTCTCAGAGCTGCCGTAGTCGAACGACATTACTGTATCGCTGCCACCGCCGCTCATAAAGGTGTTGGAGTTGTTCTTGAATTCGCCTGTGTAGCTGTACAGCGTATCGTTATTATCTGAACCTATTAAGGTTGTTGCACCGCTGCCCGCGACAAGTGCCGTGCCCTCGTTGTAGCCGCTCAAGGTTGTTTTGCCACTGCCGCCGACCACACTTGCCACATCGTGGAAGTTATCATCAACAGTAATTGAGCCGCTGACAGTTTCAAAATCGACAACTGACTTTCTTCTGCCGTAGTATTCAACTTCGGTGTAGTCTCTGTCGCCGCTGATTGTCGCGTTCTTACCAATGAAGGCGGTTTTTTGTTCTTCGCCATCAACTTCCAATATCAGCTTATAAGTATTGTCCTCGTTAGAATCATTTGAAATAACAAATTTTTCCATAAAACTGCGACTATTTCTTGTAACGTTGTTAAACAGTAGTTTAGCTCCATTATACGCTAATTGAAACAATCCATCAATGAAGCTGAAACTAAAATTACTGCGATCCATTACGGAAACTTTATCCGCATTATCGGCAAAACCACTGCTGAATCCTGAGACCGTTGACTTGCTCGAAGAATCAGTTGTAAGGTTAATGACGGCTCCTACACTATTTTCGGCATTATCGCTGAGGATTATGCTGTCATTGCCTCCACCCAAGTTGATTGTGTCCTTGCTGCCGCCAAGTATAGTGTCATTGCCGCTGCCGCCTTTAATTTCACTTGCTCCGCTCTTGTCTCCAAGATAGTTGCCTACCAGCACTACCGCTCCATTAGAATCACTAAGGTCAAGATTTCCACCCTTTTGATGCGTCCAGACGGTTTTGGTTTTTTTACGAGCACTGCTATAAACATTTGCACTTGAGCTTGCGGAAGTATTTCCGCTCAGTCTCACTGCACCAGCTGAGCTGTAACTAATTGAGTTATCTCCAAGTTCAAGTTCTCGGTCTTCGATTGCTCCAATCAAGTCATCAAGTCCGCTAAATAGGAATCCGGCACCAGTATTGACGTCGTAATTTTTCACTTGCGTGCCGCCACTTGGAACAATCAAATCTGCTCCGCCACTCAAAATCACTACGTCTTTAGCTCCGGCAAAGATAGTGTTGTCTTGGGCACTCGCCACGATTGTTGACTGTTTCCCTGATTCGTTGTAGGAGTTGCCTATCAAGATTGCCGCTTCCTCAACGTCGGTGGCGTCGAGTTTACCGTTATCGTCTGCCCAACCAACGAGTGCTTTATTGCTGGAAATTCCTGCGCTTGAGCCGGTGTAAACGTTGACGAAAGTGCCGGTAGTAGTGTTGCTGGACGCCTTGCTGATGTTAAGCTGCGAGTTATTATTATAAGTGAGACTTCTGTTTGTGAGGGCTGCCGCTCCGTCAATTAACGCGTCCGAAAGGTTTTCAACGCCCGTCAAGATGAATCCTGTGCCGGTGCTCACGTCGTAGTTGCTCACGTTCGCGCCTTCCGCTGCGATTATTACTGCATTGCCGCTGCCAAGCTCTATCTTCTCGTTGGCTCCACCACTCGCAATTATAGTGTCGTTGCCTCTGCTCTTAATGGTGACGGCAGCGTCCTTGTTGGCATTGATAACGATATCTCCGCCTCCGCCTGTCGATACAACCTTATCGCCCGTTGTGTCCTTGCTGATTCGTGCCACGTTGCCGCCTTCGCTGTTAAAGGTGATAACCTGG
>JAFUTM010000091.1 GCA_017484235.1 Selenomonadaceae bacterium | reverse complement strand
TCTTGCCATTAACTTGTTCGTCGTTACTCTGTCTAATCCGGCCGTTGGCTCGTCCAATATCAAAATATCTGAACTCACTGCCATTGCTATTGCTGTCTGTAGTCTGCATCTCTCACCACCGGACAGCCTCGCTCCGTTTTCGCCAATATATGCGTCTATATCAAAACCATTGAGCTGACACATACTTAGCACTTCATATATATCATCTTGTTTGATTCCAGGTTTCATCATCTCAAAGTTTTTGCGTATGCTCTCAGAGAAGATATAATTATTCGTCGTCGCTGCACTAACCGTTCCATTTATCGTTATACTGCCCTCGTCTGGCTGCCACAGCCCTATCATCAGGTACAGCAACGTCGTCTTACCAGAGCCACTTTCTCCAACTATCGCAACCTTATCTCCACGCCTCACGTTAAAACTCACATCTTTAAGTACACTAATTCCATATATATAATCAAACCTTACCATGTCTGCCTTTATTATATATTTAAAAATTTCCGCAGAGTGATAATGATTCTCATTTGTTGTTGCCGTTGGAGTTTTTTTAATTTTGCGCGTTTTGAAAAATATTTTATGTAGGTGCCTCATTGATTCAGGCAATGCATTAAATGTATCGAACGTAGACAACAAAATAAAGAGCCACACCGCTAAGTCAACGATATTAACTTTGCCGGCTAATTCAATCAATATAATAATTAATGCAGTTACCGTTATAGCACTGCAAACACTGTCAATATTTGCGATTTTATTGCGATTCACTTGGCTATTAATGTTAAAGTTATGTGACTCGGCATTGATTTTATTTACGACAATATCGACGCTTTTAGAAACTAAAATTTCATCGCGTCCGGTATACATATCAAGCATTATATCTCGATATTCTGAGTCGTTAGCTTCATTCACGTTAAATACATAGCTTAAAAGCACCAGAATCGTCATGGACAGTGGTAGAATCATCGCGTATACATATATGACCTGTGCTAAAAATATCGTCACTGTGACGCTTATTATTGCTGCACATAACAGTGGCTGGACGACACGCGGAAATAAATCCTTTAATACGTCACAGCTCACCGTTAAATCGTGCAGCAGTTCACCTTCGCCGATGACGCCGGACTTTAGCGGCAGTCTCATTATTGCAGATTTATATATTTTTATTCTCAACTCCGTGAGCATTGAGAATATCGCCGTATGTGTCAGCAGTCTGTCAGCGTATTTGAAAACTGCGCGGAAGATGCCGGACGCTCTTACTATTGTTATGCCGACCGCCAGTGTTGAGAGGGCTGGGTGAAACGCAGCGGTTGTTATGAGCCAAGCTGAGACCGCCATCAACGACAAGCCTGTACTCGTCGCCATTAAGTTAGCCAATGTTGCCAGCATAATCATTTTTAGTGGTAATAATTTTATTAGTTCTATCATAATTTTCACAAATTAAAAAACTTCTTTCATCAGATCAAATTCTCGACGAAAAAAGTTTTTAATATAATTACTTTACAGTTATATGCGGCTGGTTCTTGTAAATGGCATCAGCTGCTTCTGTGCCAAGTAAAATGTCTGCTTCAAACATTCTGTCCCAAGGAAAGGTTACAAAGAGGCATTCACTTCCCTCAAAAGGCGGCAGATTATTTTCTACAAAGTGATTGAGCATCTTTGTTGCACGATCTGATACTGCATCTTTCTTTCCGTCCAAGTCACCATACCAGCCGTCGCCGCGCAGCCACGTCAACTGTCCGGCAATTATGTTTCTGATATTTGACTGATATGCCCAATCGTCAAGATAGCGAGTCACAAGCAATTCGTCAACAGCTTCAGCGCTCATTCTTTTTGTAAGCATACCAGTGCTTAAAACGAAGCCCATACTGTTTGTTGGCGTATTCCAACCGGCGTAGGCTTTTAATTTAAAGAGCAGTCCACGATTGCGAAACTGTTCCATAATTGCATTATCCGCACCGTTCGCAAAAGCTATATCTGCAACTGCCACATTGCAGCCCTTGTTTATATAGTCGTTGACCATTTCTACAAAATACGCCGTGCCATCGCGTTCTCTGCCGTTATTGAAGTCAGTATTCGCCTCATAGGTCTTGCCGTTTGGATTTGTATTTACTGCAAGAACTATATCAGCCTTTTCCAGCGTTGGCACCTTCATTGCGCCAGTTACCAGAATCGCCGCCTCTATTGATTTTTCTATCGTTTCATCTGAATAAGACGGTACAGTTGCAGGGCCTGTGCCACTGCCATATCCAACATAGATAAATGGTATATTATTAGTCATATCATTTACCGCGCGTGTCAGAAGCATTATTCCGATTTCGTCAATTCCGGCGATTGCCTGATATTTTGTCCTGCCAAGATAGGCTCCATATTCTTGAAGATGGCGGCTCTCCATATGTGTTTGTGAATAAGGCGCATTGTCGTCGCGGCCTAATAAAAGATAATTAAAGGCTTTTTCTTTTACCAAGTCGATTAATATTTTATTTGCATTAAAATTCTTGTTGCGTCGACCAAGCCAGTCACTTATTACTTGTTCCGGTATCAGTTTCTTTAAAAATTCCAATTCTTTCGTCTCTCGTTTATTCAAGCCGTCCATTTCCTGCTTATCCAGCAGCTCAGTATAACGAAATATATCGGCACCATAGCTGCGATAATATGCCGGTTCCTCGTGTCCAGACGCCTCACCTGTTCGCGGCGTTCTCATTATTGAGGCAAATACGTATATTGGCACTTTTTTATGTTCTTTACGAAACGCTCTAAATCGTTCAGCTCGTTGAGTTATTATATCTTCAGTATAGTTATGCTTGCGTGAACCGACGAGGCTGCCATATAACATTGAGTCTGCTGAAATGACCATTGCTTTTATCGTTCTGTCTTTGTCAGTGCTAGCTTCCAGCCATTCCCAAAGTTTTTCAGGATCGCCCAGATTGTCTCGGTTGCCAAGTAACTCGTCTGGTGGAACTATAACCTCATAGCCCAGCTTTTCAATTACTTCCACCGTCTGTTTATTCGATACTGGTCGATTATCGTGCGGAATATACAGTATTCTTTCCAGTGTTGGATTTTTAGATTTTGCCTCGGTGCTTGTCATTGTAAATAATGATATTGTTATTAGTCCTACGATATAAACTATTTTTAATATTTTGTTCAAACTCTACACACCACCAGTTTAATGATGAATTAGAAATTAGGAATGTTGAATAAAAAATTTAATTCCTAATTCACAATTCCTCATTCCTAATTATTTCTCGTGCCGCTTTGCCTGTCAAGTATTCAATCTCAATCACAATGACAACGAGGGCTTTCATTTTGCCGTTAATTTCACGTTCGCGTTTTTCCAAACTGACTTCCGGCGAATATTTATCTGCCAATAGTTCCAGCCCGCGTCGTTTCTCAGGATCGCTGTCGTCTTCAATTATTCGGATTCGACCAAACGCAATCGCGCTCTTGTAATGTGTCGTGAAGGTCTCTTGCACAACCGTATCCTGTCCTACAACGCAGAAGGATACTTTATCATTCTTCTTGATTGCATCAATCTTATGGCCACTTAAAGCTGAGTGAAAATATATTTTGCCATCGGAATATGCAAAACTCAACGGCACGGCATAAGTATAGCCCTCTTCTCCGTCCAGTGCCAGCACGCCGTTAGTTGCCTCATTTAAAATCTTTAATGTTGCCTCATCAGTTAGCTGCTGTTTACTTCGTCTCATAGCTCTGAACACAATTATCACCTCCTATTATCAAAATACCCATTTATTATATCATATTTTATCCGACTCTTTTAAGTTTTTTTTTATAAATGACGATAATTATTTTAAAAGATAAACTGGAAGTGATTAGATGTCAGCAATTATTGATAATATAAATAATTCCATGATAAAATTGAATTATAAGCCTGAATCCGAACTCATTGATCAAAAAAGTGTCAACTCGGAATCACAAGGCGATACAACAACTGAAGAATCGGCTGCCGCAACTTTTGATATTGTTGAAAATAAGGTTCAGCCCATTACTTTTGATGATAATGTGACTCAAAAGATGAAATCGATGATGACAGCTTATGATGCAAACTCCGTATTTGCAAATAATGCCGCTAATCTGCCTGATCCACTTATTACTACTAAAAGGTATCTGCCGGACGGCTCTGTTGAAATTGTGACTAAAAAAGGCGGCAAAATCGTTGAGCGGAACATCAAGAAACCGCATATGGTGCCCGTTCACGATCCACTTTCTAATAAAGTTAAGCTGGAGCCGTTTATAAGTGTGTTCGACGGCGATTTTATGTGAGGACGTGATTTTATGATTAATAACACCATTTACACGAGTAACTCAATGAGCAGTACAATCTATTCAAATGGAATATCTGGATTTAATATTTCTGATTTTGTTATGAGTACTCTGCAGAATGTGCAGAATCGAGCGTCAAGACTTAATGTTAATGATAATATGTCATATGCTGAAATGTTGAAGTTAATGCAGCAGGAGATTAGTGGCAGTGTTGATGACAATAAAGTTCAAGATAAACCTACTGCGGATATGGCACTTGATGAATATAAGGCATATATTGCTGAAAAAATAAAGAAGCTCAATTTTGATTCGAGCCGGTTCGCTGATGATGAGGTGATTCAGATTTCGGACGCGGGCTGGCAGAAAATGAAATCTGACTCGGACTATGAGCAATGGGTGCTAAGTAAAATTACTACCAGTCGACAGTCGAAGAATCAATTGGCAGCTATGGGTTTTGGTGGTTCATATTATATTCTTAGTTTTGGTGCGAATAAGTCTGACTATAATGAGCAGTCGTGGGTTAAAAATTTTAGTAAGCTGAATGACTTTTTAGATGGTATTTACAACTCAAGTACTCTGTTCGGTACAAATTCTAAGTCAAGGTCAAAATCTTCAGTTTGGGGTAGCATCTTTTCAATGCAGGCTGAACGCTTTAAAATTGAGTCGCAGGTTAATTCTAATTATGCTCAGCTTCGTCAAAAGATTTTCAGTAATTTAAACTCTTTTTAATTATTTTTATCTTTTAAAAGGCCTTTGCTGCTCAGTTTAGTTTTATTAATTACAGCCTTCTTTCTTGACCGCAAGAAAGAAGCAAAGAACTCTCCTCACTGAGACCGCGTCCGGCGGTCTCGCGTTCGGAAGTAGCCTCACATCACGTTCGGCCATAAAAATACGATTAATTTAATTCCTAATTCCTAATTCAACATTTCTAATTATTTTTGGTGGTGATAAGTATGAAAAATGGCAATGCTATTCATTTAAATAGTACACCGATTGATTTAGTCGGCAATATTTTGACTGGCTTAAACAATAAAATTAAAACGGTTAGTGATAATTTGTCGGCTGACTATGGCTCCTATGAGGAGATGTTGCAGTCAGCAAAAGCGCAGATTAATGCTGGCAATAAGTCAACTGCTGAGATGAGTATGGACGAATATAAAGACTACATCAACAATAAATTTCAATCCTTAATCAGAGATGCCACTCGATATCAGGACTCCGAAACTGTTGTTATATCAGATGCTGGCTTCGCTGCGATGAAAGCTGATTCTGAGTATGAGGCTTGGGTGATTGAAACTGTACAAAAAAATCTGTCAGCTCGCAATTATCTTTATGGAATAGTTAAAAATTCCGCAAGCATTTGTGTTCATCAATTCGGAGCGACTAAAGAAGAGTATCGCGGCTATTCTCATAGTGCTCAACCTCGCACTCCTTTAGACAACACCGTTGAGGACTTCTGGACACAGCGTCACAAACGCTCGAAAAAGCTGCTTGAAATGGAGCAGGAGATGTTTGACAATCTATATCAGCTGCAGCAACTTAGTAATCACAAGGCGGCGGTTAAAGCTGCACAGGCGAAGGCAGACGGACTTATTGACACAAGTAATCCGATGCCAGTAATAACCGGTGTACCTGCGAAATATTTATTGTCTATGCTGACACCCGATTCCAATTCATAATCTCATTAAACAGAAATATATACAACTACATTTAAACGTCGATAAAGTATGGTCGGCGTTTTTTTATTTTATTAAAATTACATTAAAATTTTCAAAGTACTATTGACAATATACGTATACTCATGAGATAATAAAATCAAGAGTAAGTTAATTTTTTAGTTGTGTATTTTTCTTTGGAAGGAGAGGATTTTTATGGCAAATGTTAGTAATCTTTATGACAATACTGTTGTTTCCGGCGGTAGTGGCAATGATTACATCTACAGCTGGGGAGACAATGTAAAAATTTATAGTGGTGCCGGTAGTGATACAATTTACACCCATGCCAGTACATCTTATTCAAGCAACTATGTAACAATTGTAGGAGGCACTGGCAACGATAGCATTGATATCTCAAAAAGCTGGTATAACAAAATTCAGTATGCAAATGGCGATGGCAATGATACTATCGTCGGATATGGAGCTGTCGACACAATTCAGATTACGTCAGGCACTTACACCAAGTCAACAGTTGGCAATGATGTAGTTATTAGTGTCGGCAACGGCAAGATGACCCTTAAAAATGCCAAAAACAAAACCATTAATATTATTGGCGAATCTCAAGCAGATATTTCTGTTATTGGCTCGCCTATTGCAAGTTGGATGACAGGCGTTTACGACAACAAGGCAACAAACACATCAAAAAATAAGACTTTTTATGGAACGGCTTATTCTGACACACTCACGAATTATGCAGGTGGCGTTAAAATTTATGGCTATGATAGTAACGATTCAATTTATAGCAGTACGTCAAGTTATTATACAATCAACAATTCTTATGGTTATGTGACGATAGATGGCGGTTCTGGTGATGATAAAATCCAGAGTAATAATGATCCAAGGGTATCAATTAATGGTGGCAGCGGCAATGATTCCATTTATAGTTCTTATGGCAATTATGTAACAATAAAAGGTGGCACCGGTAACGATACAATTACGAAAGGTAATTATACCTATAATAATGTGTTTCAGTATGCAAATGGCGATGGAAACGACATTATAAATGGCTACACTGCATATGATACAATCCAGATTACATCAGGTACAGTCAACAGCACAACGACAAGTGGTCAGGATATTATTGTTAATGTCGGCAGTGGCAAGATGACGCTTAAAAATGCCAAAGGTAAAACTCTGAATCTCATGGACGCTAACAAGAGACGTATCACTATCGGTGGCGGAAGCACTACAACTGGCGGTGATTATGGCGGTAATAGTAATAACTTCATAATTAATCGTCAATCAAATAAAAAAATGTCATATGGCAACGGCAATGACACTATTTCCAATTATGGAAGTTTGGTTACCATCTCCAGTGGCGGCAGCAATGATTACATTCAAAATTT
>JAFUTM010000090.1 GCA_017484235.1 Selenomonadaceae bacterium | reverse complement strand
TTTTTCAAGTCCGCACATCTGGTTATGCAATGTTTAATTTTCAAGGAGTGTTCACTGACCTCTCAGTGAATCAGCTTGTATATAATACCACACCCACCACCCTTTGTCAATACTTTTTTACAAAAAATTTTTAAATGTGTAAAAAGCTTGAATAAACAACTTATTCACATAAAAATTTACATTAAAAATAAATAACATAAGTTTAAAACATATGTTTTCGCCAAAAAATATATGCTGAAATACACGAAGCTATTACCGCAATGATTATAACTATACCAAAACCGTCATTATTTTCACTTAACGGTACAGGCACATTCATTCCAAAGAAACTGGATATTACTGTTGGTATTGCTATGATTATAGTCATTGCAGCCAAAAATTTCATTACCATATTTTGGTTATTTGATATTATTGATGAAAAAGTATCTGCCAGTCTCGACAAAATTTGGCTGTACATTTCGACCATTTCGCGTGCTTGCTTATTTTCAATTATTACATCTTCAAGTAAATCTTCGTCTTCTTCATAAATATCCAGTATACCTTCTAATGTTCGGCTAGAACGAAGACGGAGCAGTTTTTCAAGTACGGCGCCATTTGATCTCAGTGCAGCATTAAAATAAGTTAAACCCTTTTGAAGTTCCATTAATCTCAAAATTTCACTGTTTCGCATTGAATGGCGCAGTCTCTCTTCAATTTCATCAGATAATTTATTTATTTGCCTTAAGTAACGCAGAAAAAATGTCGCTGATTTATATAAGATTTGGAATAAAAACTGAGTTTTTTTAAATGTACGGAAAAATCTAGACGTTCGCTCATTGAAATCGCCAATAACTGGTGTTTCCTCAAGACAAACAGTTATTATATGTTGTTTGGTAAGGATTATTGCAAGTGGCAGCGTATCATAACTTTCTTCTTCGCGTATTATCGGCACATTAGTCAAAATCATTATAGCATCATCTTCAACATCAATATGTGAGCGCTCCTCATCGTCTAATGCCGATCTTAAAAAATCTGGCTCAACTTCGGTTAGACTGCTGATAATTTTTAATTCATATGGTGTCGGATCAACTATATTTATCCACGAACCTTTTTCAATATTTTTAAGTGTTAATTCTTCCAAATGACCAGATTCTAAGGATTTATAAATTTGAAGCACGATACGCCCTCCTTCATTATAAAAATAATACATTTTAATTTTACTATGAATAATTCACATTGTCTACAATAAAATAATCAATAAAAAACATTATATAAAATTCCCAATTTATATATTTTGAAAAGTTTAAAAATTTGTTTTCATCTTGTCTTGCATTTATTGAAAATTCGTTATATTATATTAGTAGTAAATTGTCAATCAACTCAAGTTTTCATATTAACAAATTTATGGACGGAGGTAAATTTATGATTAAAAAGGCAATAGCAGTAATGACGAGTGGCGGAGACAGTCCTGGAATGAATGCGGCGGCTCGTGCAGTTGTGCGTACTGCTCTTTACGAAGGCGTAAAAGTTTACGGCATCTACAACGGTTACAAAGGTATGCTGGCAGATGAAATTGTAGAACTTAATGCCCGCAGTGTCAGTGACCTTATTCAGCGTGGCGGAACATTTCTCGGTACAGCTCGCTGTAAAGAATTTAAAACCGTTGAAGGCCGTAAAAAAGGACTTGACAACCTTAACAAACGCGGTATTGAAGGCCTCGTAATTATTGGCGGTGACGGATCACTTACTGGTGGTTCAATGCTTTCAAAAGAAGGCGGCATTCCAATCGTCGGCTTGCCAGGAACTATTGATAATGACGTTTGGGGTACTGATTATACCATTGGCTGCGACACAGCAGCTAACACTGCCGTTGATGCAATCAACAAACTGCGCGATACGGCTTCAGCTCATCGCCGTATTATGGTCGTTGAGGTTATGGGTCATACTTCTGGCTGGCTTGCTCTCGTCTCCGGTATTGCAAGCGGTGCTGAATACGTAATCGTCCCTGAAGTCAAATATGATCTTGATGAAATGTGCCGCGACATCGTTGAATCTTATAAACACGGTCGTCGTTATAGTATTATAGTAGTTGCAGAAGGTGCCTGCTCTGGTGTTGGTCTTAAAAACGTTGTGCAGGAGAAGACCGGTATTGATACTCGTGTTTCCATTTTGGGTCACATTCAGCGCGGTGGCTCGCCAACCGTTGAAGACAGAATGAAAGCTTCTATGCTCGGAGAACGCGCGGCACTCGCAATTATTTCTGGAGTATCTGATGTGGTCTTCGGATTTGATGAGGGCAAAGTCGTCAGCATCAACCTTTTTGATTCAGTCTATAATAAGAAGACGCTTGATCCTGAACTCGTCAGACTTTCCAGCGTTCTTGTATAATCTGCGTCTCAGGTGTGATATGTTTTAGATTGTATATATTAAGGCTCCGTCCTTGAACAGACAATCGTTCTTTGACGGAGCTTTTTATTAGCTAATAACAAATGATGCACGATTAAGAATTAAATTATTTTTAATGATTAATTTTTAGTCAGATATAAAATAGGAGTAATGAATTATGGGATTAAGACAAAAATTTTTTATTCTGGCAGGACTATCTGGATTGTTAATGGCAATCGTTTCAATCGTTGGTTATTTTAATGCTTATAGTAATCTTGAAGCCAGCGTTGAAGGTGAACTTACTGAGACTGTAGAAGCACAGCAGAAACAATTGGACGGCTGGCTCAGTGCTAACGCGGCAATTGCCACTGGCGCAGCTAATATAATGACTGCCTTGAATGGCAATGATAATGTAGCCAATATGATAGAAATACTTTCACTTGCCGACAATAATTCTGACATACTTGAAGTTGGTGTTGGTAATGAGAAAGCCTTCTTTCAAGGACGACACGCTGGAAATAAAACGGGTCAAATTGATCCGCGTACACGTGATTGGTACAAAGAGGCTAAAAATGCTGGTAAAACCGTATTTACTGAAGCATACGTCGATAAATTCACCAATGAGTTAGTTATATCTGCAGTATCACCATTTCAAAATAATGGTCAGTTTGCTGGTTCAATCTTTGTCGACATCGCTCTCAAGACACTTGACGATGAGGTTGCTAAACTTCAATATCACGGCGAAGGCAGAGGCATAGTCATTGAAAAGTCTGGCAACATACTTGCAACTAATGGACCGGCTGAGAAAATGACAAACTTTAAAAATATTAATATACTTGGTGCTCATTTTGACGAAATGGTTAAAAATAGTCACGGTTATATTATCGTTGAAGGCAGCGGCGACCGTGAGGATAGTGTTTTTGCTTACTCAACCGTTCCAAGCTCTAACTGGATTGTTGGCATAGAAGTTCCTTATGATTTCGTATTTGCATCTGTGAAAAATCTTCGCTTTACTTATGGCATTTTAACGCTATTAGGCTTAGCTTTAATGGTATTTATGTGTTTAAGATTTTCAAGCAGTATAACCAGCTCTATTATTGAACTGGAAGCTCACGCAAAAGAACTTGCTAATGGCAATTTGCGTATGAATAATCTTGAAATTAAATCGGCAGACGAAATTGGATCATTAACTCAGGCGTTTAATAATATGAGTAACAATTTGCGCAGTTTAATTACTAAAATGGCGTCGACTTCTGAACAGGTTGCGGCCTCCTCTGAAGAGTTGACGGCAAGTGCACAGCAATCAGCAGAAGCGGCAGTACACGTTGCTGAAACGGTTAATGATGTCGGAAATGACATTTCACTGCAAATGCAGAATATCGAAGCGGCGAGAGCCAGTATTGGCGTTGTGTCTGATGATATCCAGATTGTGGCGGATAAAGCCACCAATGTTGCAACTACTTCTGAACGGACGGCGGCAGCCGCTAAGACCGGTGAAGAATTAATGCAGGAAGCTGTTGATAAAATGAGTAGTATCGAAAAATCGGTACTTGCCTCTGCTGAGGTAGTCGAGCGACTCGGTGAAAACTCTAAACAGATTGGTCAGATTGTTGAGGCTATTTCCGGCATTGCGGATCAAACTAATCTGTTAGCATTGAACGCGGCAATTGAGGCGGCACGCGCGGGCGAACACGGTCGCGGTTTCGCAGTCGTTTCTGAAGAGGTCCGAAAACTTGCAACTGCTTCACAAGAATCCGCCGAACAGATTCGTTCACGCATTGAGGGCATACAGGCTGCGACTGAAGAAGCAGTTGAGTCAATGAAGAGTGGTACCGAAGACGTGAAGGCCGGAACGGAGGCGATCCGTGAGGTTGGCGTCCAATTTAAAGAGATTATGCAAATGGTTGATGGCATCAAAGAAGAAATTACTGGCATTAATCAATCAGTTAAAACTGTTTCCGATGGCGCGACTAAAATCGTTGAAGCTACTGAGTCAATTGATAAAGCCAGCCGCGCTACAGATCAGAAGACTCAATCTATTTCTTCATCAACGGAAACGCAGTCTGCTTCTAATGAAGAAATTGCAGCGGCGTCTCAGGCACTGGCTAACCTTGCAATGGATATGCAGTCCGCCATTGGTCAATTTAAATTTTAATTATAATAAACAATAATATTTGATAATATAAATTAACATCAATATTCATATCGTCTGTTAATAAAAGATATTAATTCATTGATATGGGTATTGATTTTTTTTGCGCGGTGATTTAATATTTGTATTGTTAAGAACAATTCGTAATTAGAGAATGGCCGAGCAGGACGCGAGGCCTGTCCGCGCTTGTCGACGTGATGTAGGCACAAGCGGACTGTTTCTTTGCTTCTTTCTTTCAAAAGAAAGAAGGCTCTAATTAAAAAAAATTTAACTTAGCTACAATAATAGTATAGGCAATTAATTATATAACGCATCATTTGGAGGTAAATTTTTTGGTTTATAATATAAAAGTTTTTGGAATAGTACAAGGTGTCGGCTTCCGTCCGTTTATAGATCGTCTTGCTGCCACATTTAATATTAATGGCACAGTGGCTAATAAAGGCTCTTACGTCGAAATTTTTGCTCAAGGCTCTGATTATGCTGTTCAAAACTTTTGTGACGCAATAACTAAAAATCCACCACCGCGTTCAACTATTTTAGACATTAATATATCAAAAACTAGTATGACTGATGATTTTAATGATTTTCAAATTATCGAAAGTGAACACGAGACCGGCAATATTTTTGTATCACCGGACATCGCAATTTGTGATTTATGCAAGACTGAATTGTTTGATAAAAATAACCGGCGTTACCTGCACCCATTTATTAATTGTACAGCTTGCGGTCCACGCCTCACAATTTTAAAAAATATGCCTTATGATCGTGAACGCACAAGTATGAATAAGTTTCCGATGTGTAACGATTGCAGCGAAGAATATTTTAATCCAAATTCGAGACGTTACGACGCCCAGCCTGTCTGCTGCAATGAGTGTGGACCAGAAGTTTATATTCTTGACGGCAACGAGCGTGGTGCAGAGGCGATAAAACGAGTGCGGCGTGTTATAAAAGACGGCGGTATTGCAGCGATTAAAGGCATTGGTGGTTTTCATATTGCCTGTGACTCCACTAATTTTGAAACGGTTAATCGTCTCAGAAAATTAAAACATCGACCACAAAAGCCGTTTGCTGTAATGATTAAGGAACGTCAATTAATAAATAATGCACATTCGACAATATATAAATTTATTGATAATCATCAAAAACAAATCCTGTTAATTGATAAAAGCTGGACTATCAAAGTTGCTGAAAATGTTGCACCTTATAATCATAAACTTGGTGTAATGCTTCCTTATACTCCGCTGCATTTGTTGATATTTAATTATCCTGACGACATTGTGGATTTTCCAAAAGTTTTGATTATGACAAGTGGAAATATATCTGGCTCGCCGATTGTTATAACTGATGATGAGGCGCGGCGTGATCTATCCAAAATTTGTGATGTTATACTATCCAACAACCGTGATATTTTAATCCGCGCAGATGATTCCGTGATAGATTTTATTAATGATGAACCTTATATGATTCGTCGGAGTCGCGGCTACGCACCACTGCCGATATTAATTAGGAATGAGAAATTAGGAATGAGGAATTATGATTCTGTATTGGCTATTGGTGGAGAACTTAAAAATACATTTTGTCTAAGTAAAGGTGATTTATTTTATCTTTCGCCGTATATTGGCGATATGACGAGTCTGCAAAGTTTCGATATACTTAAAAGTTCAATTAATCGAATGAGTGACCTTGTGGAAATTAAACCGCAGGTCATTGCCTGTGACTTGCACCCGCGCTATCAAACAACGAAAATTGCTGAAATTATTGCCAGTGAGCTTGATGTGTCTTTGATAAAAGTGCAGCACCATTATGCACATGTACTATCTTGTATGGCAGAAAATAATTTTACAGATAAAGTCATTGGCGTTGCCTTTGACGGCACGGGCTATGGCACTGATGGAACTATTTGGGGCGGTGAATTTTTGGTCAGTGACTTAAATGGTTTTGAACGTGCTGCTTCCATTGCTCCATTTATCCAGGCCGGCGGTGATAAGTCCTCAGTCGAGGGTTGGCGTATTGCTATTGCTATAATTCTAGATGCGTTTAAAGATGTTGACACAACTAAAAAAATTATCAATGAATTAAATATTATTGATGAAGATAAAATTACTGGACAATTATTTTTGCTTCAGAATAATATTAATTGCATTAAGTCGACGAGTGCTGGCCGCCTGTTCGATGCAGTCAGTGCCATTTTAGGTCTGTGCAGTGTGTCGACTTTTGAAGGTGAGGCAGCTATGAAACTTCAATTTGCTGCTGAATCTTTTAAGACATCAAGCAATAGAAACTGCGATTATCCATTGAATAAATTATTTAACAATCAAATTCTTTGCTTTAATGATCTAATTAGTCGTCGTTTAAGTGGAGATAGTGTAAATCAGCTTGCCTATGAATTTCATATTGGTTTGGCTGATTATATAGTCAACACGTGCATAAAAATCAGAAGTAGAAACAATATTTCCACTGTGGCGCTGACGGGCGGTGTATTTCAAAACTCACTGTTGTTATCATTGACTGCTGATAATTTGAAGTCTTATGGATTCAATGTACTTTGTCATAAGTTAATTCCGGCAAACGACGGCGGTCTATGTCTTGGTCAGGCTGTCGCCGCAAATGGAATCAATTAAATATTTTAAACATATTGCACTATCGACAATATAATCTTATAATATATTAGAACTAATAAATCGTTAATAAAAATTAAAAATATTCATAATTCAACATTCCTCATTCCTAATTATTTTGGAGGTGTTTAATTGGAAAAATCAAATATTCCACCACGTTCTCAAAGACAGAAGAGGCGCATATGGCCATTTTTTCTGCTCGTAATCTGTTTTTTGGGCTCAGCAATAGCTGGAGCTATGTTTGCTTCTTCGAGTCTGGACAAAAAAAATGATCCTGATAAACAAATTGCCGAATTTATACAGGAAGAAGGTCTCCTTAAAGCAAAGGACAAGACTACTGTTTTAATAATGGGCGTCGACGAACGCAAAGACGATGTTGGACGTTCAGATACACTTATGATAGCAACTCTTGATCCAAAAACTGATCGTGTTGCGCTTTTATCAATTCCTCGCGATACACGAGTTAAAATAAAAGGTCACGACTATGATAAAATTAATGCCGCATATGCTTACGGTGGTGAAAAATTAACTGAACACACGGTTGAAGCTTTTCTCGGTATTGACATAGATCATTATGTCATTGTAAACACTAGTTCATTTGTAGACTTGATTGATGCAATTGGCGGTGTCGATATTAACGTGGAGAAGCGTATGTATTACGAAGATCCTTGGGACGACAACGGCGGTCTTGTAATTGACATAGATCCAGGTCTGCAGCATATGGATGGAGCAAAAGCTGTAACTTATGTTCGATACCGTGATTCAGAAGGTGATATTGGTCGCGTGCGTCGTCAACAGGAATTTATGGCGGCGTGTATGGAGAAAATAACATCAGCGTCAATTATTCCTAAAATACCTGGTATTATCCGTGAAATCATTGATGCAGTTCAAACTGATCTTTCTTTCAGAGAAATTTTGGAATTGGCCGGTGCTTTAAAAGATGCACAAAAAAACGGCCTTGACATGGAAATGGTTCCAGGCAAACCGTTATATATTGATGGTGTAAGTTATTGGATTCCAGACATTGAGGAAATTCGTTTATCATTTGCCGATACTCTTGGTATTCCAGTAGATCCTCTGCTTCGTAAAAAATTTGAGCGTGCGGCCAGTGAATACAGAAGTTCCATTCCGCCAAGTGCAGCTGATGTCCCAGAGAGTAACAATCCTATTGGAAATGCAGTCAGAAGCAGTCGAGATCATCGCCGCGATCGTTCCACATCATCTTTAAATGATGTTACGTCTTCAAATTCTAATGAATCTAGCTATTCCAGCTCGTCGGATACTTCAACATACAATGATGATTATTTTGAGAATCGATCCAGTATAAACTCCGACAGAAGCAGCAGTTCTAATCGTTACAGCAGTAACAATGAGCCGCGACGTAACGACACAAGCAACAGAAGTAATAGCACCAGTTCTAGTCGAGATTATAGCAGTTACAATTATAGCCGTAGTGAGAGCAGTAATAATGCCGACCTTAGAAACGAGGATACATATTCAGCTCGTTCAACACAAAATGATACCGTAAATGCACCTTTTGAAGATAATAATTATGACAATAATCCACCGTCTCGTACTAATGGCGTCAACAAAACCAGATAAATTATTGTCAGCTAAAATGTTATGATTTAGCTTTGACTTTGTTAGCTTTATTGGTTTTATTAGCCTTTTTAGATTCAGATAACTGCTTCCAGCGTTCGTGAATTTTGTTTATAGGATGATTCACACGTGAAGGGCAGTTTTCATTACTGCAATAAATCATAGCCGGTCGATCTTTAAATCTGTGAAGGAATAGGGCGGCGCCACATTCGTTACAATGTTTCGGCTGAGGCTCGTCCCAAGTGCTGAAATCACATTGCGGGAAGTTCTCGCAAGTATAAAACTCGCGCCCTTTATTCCATTTGCGTTTAGTTAGGCGTCCACCACATTTTGGACATTTTTCTTCCAGGTATTCAATGTAAGGTTTTGTATTTTTACATTCAGGATAGCCCGAACACGCAAGGAATAATCCATATCTACTGCGTTTAAGCAGCATCTTGCGGCCGCATTTGTCACAAATTTCATCTGTTTCCACAATTGGCGGTTCTTTTGGTTTTATATCTTCACCGATTTTATCGTGTGCTTTCTTCAATGCAGCGTTGAATTGTTTATAAAAATCATTTATAACTTGTAATTTATCCAACTGTCCGTTATAAACATCTTCAATTTGCGTTTCTATCTTTTTAGCCATTTTTAAACTGATTATTGTAGAAAAATTTTCTTTTAATACATCAAAAACATTCAAGCCTAATTTAGTTGGTTTATAACCGCCTTCCGTCATTTCAACGTATTTTCGTTTAAGCAATCCACATATGGCAACTACAAATGTTTTTGTCCACGACAGCCCTTTTGCGTCGAGTTCTCTCATCAATGTATAATCGTTATACCGAATCATCTTGACATCTGATGAGTCCGTTGTATCATCTTCCAAGTGTCCATTTGTAGAGTATTGCCATATTAAATTATAAATTTTCCATTGATTTGATGTTAAAAATTCTTTTACACTTTCCGGCGTTCGCATTTCACTCGAAGGACGAATCTCGTCATCTTTATTATATGTTATAAGTCCGGTACAAGTGTTTTCTATATTTACACCTTCATATAATTGCCGCATTGCAATTGCTATATTGCCAATAGGCAATTTTAATTTTTTTGCAGAAGCAAATAATATATTTTTTAAACTGTTCGGCTTATCAATTACATTATTATCTTCTTCAATGATAGGCTGTAATTTTTTTTCCTGGTCGCAGATCATTTTTAATACAAGTGCTTGATGTCGATTTATTGATATGCCGCGATAAATTTTATACCAAAGTAAAGGATTTAATTCATATATAAACAATCTATCAATGGCTCGACGTGCTTCATATGCTTCAACTGGACGCATATCAATTGATGTTGCATTTTTTATTGCCGATTTTAGACTGTCTTTGGTCACTTCATTAAAAACTAATCTGCAATTTGAAACTGGATTAACTCCAAAGAGCTGGCAATAGTGCAATGCAATCATTTCGCCTTCATAATCGGAATCCGTTGCCAAATAAATACGTCTTGCTTTGAGTGTTTCTTTTCGGAGCTGTTCTAATAACTTGCCCTTGCCGCGCACCGTTATATATTTAGGTTCAAAGTCATTTTCTATGTCCAGTCCAAGCTGTGTCTTTGGTAAATCGCGCAAGAAACCATCTGACGATGCAACCAGATACTGTCGGCCAATAAACTTTCTAATCGTTTTGGCTTTTTCCGCAGTCTCAGTTAATATCAGTGTTTTTAATCGACTGACTTTAGATTTCTTCGATTTAGATTTACTATTTCTTTTCAAAACTTACAACCACCAATCTAATGACTAATATATATAATTTGCAATTAGTTATTAATAAGTTCGTATATAATTACCAACACTGTCAACAGTTATATGTTCATTCATTTCAAGACTTAAAAGTATAGATGAAAGTTCCACAGGTGTTATATCATCTAATTTCATTAATATTTCTTCATCAGAAATACCCATATCATTAGGAATAACATCATAAACCAACTGTTCTTTAGCATTAAGAACGGGCAACTCATTTGTCGTGGCTCTTTCAATAATTTCACTATTCATTTGGACTTTGCAGTCTTCCAAAATGTCATTTGCATTTCTGGCTAAAATGGCACCATCTCTTATTAAAGCGTGACAGCCGCGACTTTGTTCTGAATATAAATTGCTTGGTATGGCAAAAAGCAGACGACCAAAGTTACCGGCGTGTTGTGCAGTATTTAATGCACCGCTTCTATCTCCAGCTTCAACAACTACTACTCCGTGAGATAAACCAGCAATGATTCTATTTCGATGTGGAAAAGTTCCTTTATTTGAAGGAGTTCTTGGTGAATATTCAGAAATGACTGCACCATTTTCAATTATTTGATCCAGCAATCGCTTTTTATCACTTGTAAAATGTGTGTCCAATCCAGCACCTAAAACTGCAACTGTCCTGCCAGTTTTTAATGCACCAATATGAGCAAATGTATCTATTCCAATTGCTGCACCAGACACTACCGTTACGCCTTTGTTTGCAATATCTGAACCCAATCTCATTGCTATATTCTCGCCATAACGAGTCGCGCGTCTCGTTCCAACTATTGCTATCCGTGCAGTATCAGCTTTTATTGTACCTCGATAATAAAACAAAACTGGCGGATTAGATATATGTTTCAACAGTTCAGGGTAATCGTCATCTTTTATACTACACAGATTTATTTTTTTATTTCTGCAATAGTCAAACAACTGCTCAGGACAATTAGGATTTGCATTCCGAAAATTTATTAGTGCTTCTATTATATAGTTTGGCAGCTTAGTTTGCTCAAGTTCATCATTTTTAGCCTGCCATGCCGTTTGAGCATCTCCAAAATAATCCAACAAACATTTCGCTCTTACACAGCCAATCTGTTCAACCAAACAAATTGAAGCTATATAATAATTTTCCATATCCATTCCTCAATGAATTAAACCAAAAACAAGTATTTAATTGCGTTTTGCGTCGGCTTTAAGCTGAAATTTTTCTTTATTAACAATGAAACGCTCGTGTTTGCCAATGCCAATTTCTTCTAAAGTATCAAAGGCCTTAACGTCAAAAGTGATTTTTCTGCCGTCAATATTTACAATCACTGCTTCTGCCCGAACTGGCAATCCGACCGGAGTAGGTTTATTATGATTGATATTAATTGAAATTCCAACGGAGGTTAAATCGTCCGGCAGAAATTTTTCAACGAGTTCAGCTGCTGCCTGTTCCATAAGGCACATCATCGCCGGCGTTGCATACACATTTAAACTACCGCTTTTCATCGTTAAAGCAGTTGTGTCTGAAGTTGACTGCGACTCAACTACGTTTTTCATTCCAATCTTTAAATTTGTTTCCAATGTCGTCACTCCAATGATATTTTACAAAAACAGGAATTATATTTATCATTACAATTATCAACTAACTTTTAACTTCATTAATTCTGATTTTAACAATGCGTGCCCGATCCATTCTCGCCACTTCAAATATAAATCCATTCCATTCAAATTTATCGCCAACGTTCGGAATCCGGCCAAAATATGAGGTTAAAAATCCGCCCATCGTCTGGAAATGATCGTGATCCTCATCTGGCAGCTCATCAATATTAAACTTCTTTTTAAAATCATCAATATCATAGAGACCGTCAACAAAATAGGTATCCTTACCAATAACAGAGAACTGCGTAGACTCTAGATCAGTATTCTCGTCTGTACCGATAATTTCCTGCATTAGATTATTTAAAGTAATAAATCCAACAACTCCGCCATATTCGTCTAATACCATTGCCTCGTGAACGCCGGTATTGCGAAACTTTTCGAGCAAACGAAATGCTTCCATAGATCGTGGAACGTAAATCGGTTTTTTCAACAGTGCAATTAAATCAATGGTCTTTAGATTTTGAGTCAGCGCTGCATTGAGCAAATCCTTTGTATACAGCACACCGCGACAATCGTCTAAATTGCCTTCACCAACCGGAATGATCTCATTGTCCTGTTTACTTATAAGCTTCAAATTATGTTCAAGTGAATCTGATAAATCCAACCATACAATTTGAGTGCGCGGAGTCATAAGAGAATATGCGGTCTGATCGCCAAGTTGAAAGATTCTATCCAGCATTGCCTGTTCTTCTTTTTCAAAGGTGCCGTCTTCCATTCCCTGTTCAATTAAATCTTTAACTTCATCTTCCGTTACAGTTTCTTCCGCTTCAACGTTTAATCCGAATAACATCATTATGCCGCTTGCCATTGATGATATTGCTGATACTATTGGTCTCATCAAAAATGATACAAGTCTAAAACTTTTATTATATTTTATTAAAAATTTTTCTGGTGACTGGCGTGAAAATCTTTTTGGTAAAAATTCTCCAAACAGCAACATCAAAAATGCCGCAACGACAACGCCAATAATGATTGATATAAAAAATCCAGCCTTAAACTCAAACGGAGCTAAAATCAGTGGCGTGAATAATACTGTTATCACACCGGCAATTATTTCGGTCAACGTAAGGCCAACCTGTGCAGTGGTGATAAATTTTTCAGGTGATTCAATCATATCAAAGACGGTTTTGTCGTCGGTCAGCTTTTCAACTCGACCGCGATGGCTTTCTAAAAGTGCCGTTTCCATTAGTGTAAAATAGCCGCTCAAAATTATCAGTAATACTATCAGTGCGAGCGGCAATCCTATGTTATCCAAAAAAAATTCACGCTCCTTAAACAATGAGGAATTAGGAATGTTAAATTAGGAATTAAAAACTGAAATAATTACGAATTAGGCATTACGCATTTCGCATTAAAAATTCGTCATTCCTAATTCACAATTCCTAATTAATTAAATATCTAGGTTTTTGACAAGTAAGGCATTTTCTTCAATAAATTGACGACGCGGCGCAACTTGGTCACCCATCAGAATCGTAAATAATTCATCTGCCTCAGCTGCATTTTCAACCTCAACGCGCAGCATTGTACGAGTATTAGGGTCCATTGTCGTTTCCCAAAGCTGCTCTGGATTCATTTCGCCAAGACCTTTATATCGTTGAATTGTTATTCCGTCACGCCCAACTTCGTCTAATTTTTTGTTGAGTTCCTCATCAGAATAAGTATACCAATGATTTTTGCCCTTGCGAATTTGATAGAGAGGAGGCTGCGCTATATAAACGTGGCCGTGTTCAATCAGCGGCTTCATATAACGATAAAAGAACGTCAAAAGCAATGTACGAATATGCGCACCATCAACATCAGCATCGGTCATAATTATAATCTTATCATAACGCCGTTTTGCAAGGTCGAATTCATCACTAATGCCCGTGCCAAAGGCCGTTATCATTGTGCGGATTTCGGCATTGGCAAAAATTTTATCCAAGCGTGCCTTTTCAACATTGAGAATTTTGCCGCGCAGTGGAAGGATTGCCTGGAACCTTCTATCGCGACCTTGTTTAGCACTGCCACCTGCACTATCGCCCTCAACTATATAAATTTCAGTCTGATCCGGTTCCTTAACGGAGCAGTCGGCGAGTTTGCCTGGTAATGATGAAACCTCAAGGGCGTTTTTACGTCTGGTAAGTTCACGGGCTTTGCGGGCGGCCTCACGCGCACGAGCTGCCATTACCGCCTTTTCCAAAATCTGTTTAGTTATCGGTGGATTTTCTTCAAAAAATTCAGTAAGACCTTCAGTGGCAATCGTATAAACAATATTTCGTACTTCCGCGTTACCAAGTTTAGTTTTAGTTTGACCTTCAAATTGCGGATCGCGCACTTTTAAACTTATAACTGCGGTCAGACCTTCGCGGACATCTTCACCAGCCAAAGTGGAGTCAGAATTTTTAAGAAGATTATGCTTTTTAGCAAAATCATTGGCAACACGAGTCAACGCCGCCTTAAATCCGACTAGATGCGTGCCGCCTTCTTCTGTGTTGATGTTATTTACGAAGCTGTATACATTTTCCTGGTAGCTGTCATTATATTGTACAGCAATTTCAACCAGTGTATCATCTTTTTTGCCATTGAAGTAAATAGGCGTTGGATTGAGTTTCTCCTTCTTGCGATTGAGATGCTCAACAAATGAACGGATTCCACCTTCAAAATGGAAGGTCTCAGATTTATTCTCCTGCCGTTCATCAGAAATTACTATTGTGATTCCAGGATTTAAGAACGCCAATTCACGCAGACGATGCTTTAATGTATCATAACTAAAAGTTGTTACCGGAAAAATCTCATTATCCGGCAAAAATGTAACCGTTGTGCCCGTCGTTTCAGAGTCGCCAATAACTTTCAGCGGCTCAACTATCGTGCCGCGCTCAAATGCTATATGATGAATTTTACCATCACGGCGAACGTCAACGCTCATACTTTTAGAAAGTGCATTGACGACGGAAATGCCAACGCCGTGCAGACCGCCGGAAACTTTATAACCGCCGTCGCCGAATTTGCCACCTGCGTGCAGCACAGTCAGTACGACTTCAATAGCAGGCTTACCGCTTTCGTGCATATCAACTGGTATACCGCGACCATTATCAGAAACGGTTATGGAGTTATCCTTGTGAATGGTCACGCCAATTTCAGAGCAGTAGCCGGCGAGTGCCTCGTCAATTGAATTGTCGACAACCTCATATACAAGATGATGCAGTCCACGCTCAGAAGTTGAGCCAATATACATACTTGGACGCATGCGAACGGCTTCGAGACCTTCTAAAATTTGAATTTGTTCGGCAGCGTACTCGCCCTTAACCGCCGTAACTTCGGCACTGTCAACATCAAGATGAATTTCAATTTCATCATCGTCTTCTTCATCTTCGTCATTTGGAATGTGAGCAGGAATTTCGTTGTCTTCGTCTTCGTCGTCTTCGAGATTAATCAATTTAGTTTCGTCAATTTTATCTTTCAAAAGTGATCCTTCCTTTCATAGGTAAATTATATCTAAGCTCATAAAGTGTGTTGTTGATAATTTTATCATTTAATTTATCCAGCGGTATTCTTTTATAAAGCATAACCAGCAAATTAACTTGATTTTGATCTTTAGTATCCAGTGAATTGGCGGTCTGCTGAATTAATGAAGTACGGATACTCTCAACCGTATGCGGCAGAAAATCATCAATCATTTGAGGCATTGAGCGCTCAATTTCCTTTTTTACTTCAGCATACGTTGCATATGGCACATCACGAAGAATCTGTGTAATCGTTTTTCTAAATGTTTCATCTTCTAACTGAGTACATACGTCGCAAGTCCTTTGCTCCTGAGGGCAGAGTGCGCCACATTTCTCACATTCGTGCCATTTATTTTGACGTTTGTATTTTTCCAGCTTCATACGATTAATTGAAGTTTTTAATACAATATTTTTTAAGGAACTGCTTTCTATTTGAGCGCAGGATTTATTAATTTCGTCAAGCTCATCATCAGTCAATGTAATTTTTTGAAGTTCTTTAGAAATATCAACTTGCGGCGGAGCACATATTACATTTTCGTCTTCTTTAGGTCGCTCATTTGGATTGCCAAGAAGTATATCGTCAATTATTTCTTTTTTGGCAAAATCGTTGATTTTTTGAATAAAAGTCGACTTATACTCATATAGAGTTGGCTTCCACGAACTATCCGCTATATATACAAAAAGTCTTTTATATTCAATGCGAAGAGGTTTAATGTGCTTTGCGTTAGTTTCACCAACTATATCTTTCCAGTAAAATAATATTGAATGGCGCAGATATTTAGTATAAACATCTTCGCCCATTGATTGCATAGTTCGTTTTAATACTTCATCAATTGCAAACAATCCTTCGACCTCCGTTTTATGTTTAGTGAGCCTCCGATATTGACAGTTAATTAAAATTATCCAGCTTGCCATTACTAATGATATAAAATTTAGCATTTGAATTTTTTGGAAAATAAGCCGCATCAGTAGCAGTAATAAAAGTTTGAATCTGCTGGCCATTGAGAAAATCTAACAAGCGGCTTCGTCTATCCACATCAAGTTCAGACATAACATCATCAAGCAGTAAAATCGGATAGTCTCCAGTCTCCACTTTTAAAAATTCCAGTTCCGACAGTTTAAGTGCCAGAATTGCCGTTCGCTGCTGACCTTGAGAGCCGAATGAGCGTATATCATAATCGTTTATCAAAAATTTAATATCATCTAAATGTGGACCGAATGAACTGGAGCCGCGAGCAATATCAATATCTTGATGTTCAATTAGTTTATTATAATACCACATATCGGTATCATAATTCAAGACCTCATTATTTTTTGCACCGTGAGTTTCATATATAATTGAAAGATTTTCAAGCTGTGCAGAAATTTTGTTTTGTACACTATTCGCAATGAGATTAATTTTTTGTATGGATTCCAATCGTTTAGAAATAATTCTAACCGCTGAAGCAGCAAGCTGTTCATTCCAGAGATTTAAGGAACTCGGCTTTTCGCGTCCTTCTTTAATAAGTTTAAGCAAGGTGTTTCGTTGTGTCAGTATACGATTATAAGTCAAAATATCTGCAAAGTAAACAGGCGACGCCTGAGAAATTTCAGCATCCAAGAATTTTCTTCTGTTTGCTGGTGAACCTTTTATTAAAAATAAATCTTCTGGCGCAAACAAAACCGTATTAAACCTGCCGACTAATTGTTTTATTTTTATTGGCTGACTGTTTAATAAAATACGTCGCGGTTTATCAGTTGAAAGCTCAAATGCAACTGACTGTTCAACGCCGAGCTTTTGAAAAGTTAGATTAATAATTGCCTGCGGTTTATTCCATTGAATTACATCTGATTCCTTTGGCGCACGATGAGACCTGCCGAGTGAGGCAAAGTGGATTGATTCTAATAGATTGGTTTTACCCTGAGCATTAGCGCCAAGAAATACATTTATAACACTTTCCGGCTCCAATGTCAAATATTCAAAATTTCTAAAATTATTAATTACAATATTATTAACCTTCAAACTAACACCACCAAAACTAATGAGGAATTATAAATTAGGAATGAGAAATTGATAATTAAAAATATTCAGCATTCCTAATTCCTAATTCACAATTCCTAATTAAAGTATTCTATCTTAGTCGTTTGCGCGTAATTTCAACGAGACCAAGAGGTGTCATATCAATAATTTTAGTTTTTAGACGATCCATTTTAGCTTCCTGACGCAGATGAGTCATTAAAGTTTTGTTCTTTTCATCATCGTGCATATCAATAAAATCAACTATAATTATTCCGCCGATATTGCGGAGCCGAAGCTGCCTCATTATCATTGCAGCAGCTTCAAGATTAGTTTGATAAGCAGTATCCGCAAGATTTTTACTGCCGACAAATTTGCCCGTGTTTACATCAATCGCAGTCAAAGCCTCTGTTTTATCTATAACGATAAATCCACCGGACGGCAGCTCAACCTCACGTTGATTGATTTTTTTTATTTCGTCAGTAATATGAAGCTTATCAAAAATCGGCACGTCATTAGTATAACGCTTAACAATTGTAATTAAATTTGGTGCAATATCTTTGACGATTCTGCGAACTCGATTGGTTATTTTAAGGCTGTCGATTAAAAATAACTCAACGTCGCTAGTACATTCGTCACGAACTATTCTTGTCATTAAATCGTTGTCACTATATAAAAGAGACGGTGATTTTTTCTTAGGAATAGTTTTTTCTAGCGATTTCCAATACTTAAATAAATTTTGTGTTTCGTTCGCCAATGATTCCTCGTCACATTCTTCAGAAGCGGTGCGGAGAAGCAGTCCAGTATTGTCTGGACAGATTTTTTGAGCAATTTTATACAATCGTTTCCGTGAATTGCTATCGATTTTTTGTGACACTCCAATAAAATGTGAATATGGCATTAAAACTAAATTATGCGACGGAATAGAAATTTCACGTGTCGCGCGAGGTCCTTTAGTGCCAATGGCCTCTTTTTTTATTTGGATTACTACGTCTTGACCAATTTGAAACTGCTGCTTTTTATTTAACTGCAAAAATGCATTTTTATCTCTGCCAATATCGACAAAAGCCGCCTGCATTCCAGGCAGAAAATTTTGTATCTTACCTTTATATATATTTCCAACCAATTGTGGATTGTCGTCTCGTTCACAATAATAATTGGTCAGTTCACCATCTTTTATTATTGCCACCGTCGTTTCGTGCCTATAGTGGTGTACCAGAATTTTTTTCATTTATATGAAGCTTTCTCTCCTTTAAATATAAAATGTATAGCTTAAAATCCATTTATGCCTAACGCAAGACCAAGTATTCCGCAGCTGATTAATATTTTTATAACGCCAACTTTTTTTTGAGCTGCAGCAAGTGCCAACAGCAATATGACAACGCCCTTTGCATCGAAAGTCGACCAGTCAGTCGGCACGTCTTCTACATTCCACACCGCTAAAAGTACGAAGCTGACACACGCCGCAGCAATTAACGCCATAACTGCCGGTCTAAGTCCATTCAATATGCCGTGTATTGAACCGAGATCACCGTACTTAAACATTATCTTTGCCAAAATTATACATAAAAACAATGAAGGCGTAACAAAGCCCATCGTTGCAGCTACTGCGCCAGGTAATCCGGCTACTTTGGTTCCAGCAAAAGTTGCAGCATTTATTCCGATTGGTCCAGGTGTCATCTGTGAGATTGTAAATATATCAATAAATTCTGGCAATGTCAACCAGTGATAATTATCAACGACAACAGCTTGAATAAGCGGCATCGAAGCGTAGCCGCCGCCAACGCATATTAAGCTTATCTTCGCAAATTCTAAAAATAAAATTAAATATATCATAACTCATTAAACGATTTTTAACTTACGTTGAATTTGTAAATAAAAATCATTTGCCACTCCTCATTTTGAAATTCACAATTCGCTCATATTGATATTCGACCTCACTAACGAAAAGTTTAATGTCAAACAGTTTAGACTTAGTGAGGTTGTTGCGCATATTACGTTTTAAATTGTTAAGCCGTTCGCTGTCAAAAGCCAACTCGACTGCAAAACTAATATAATCTTTATTACTATTCGCTATTAAATCGGTTAATCCTGCCAAGCGGAGAATATCAGCCCCAAACCTTGAACTGTGCCGGCTGCCGTATAAACTGATAACTGGCACATTCATATAAAGAGCCGTCGCCGTCATTGTTCCGCCGTTATAAGGAAACGTATCCAGCATTATGTCAATGTCCGCATAATCTTTTAAATAGTCGTCGTTGCCGAGTCGTATCTCAACGCGATTAATTGGCAGTTTCAAATGCTTAATGCGATTCATCATATTTGCCTTGCGCTCAGGTATTGCGGTCGTATCCTGTAAAATGAAGTGTGCCTCGTCTACTTGCTGCAGAATTTTTTTGACACATTTTAAATAATCGTCCGTGACCTTCATAAAGTTGTTGAAGCAGCCAAACGTTATATTAGTGTTTTTAATATCGTGCGCGGTGTCGAGAATGTTACGACTCATTTGCTCAGTCGGCATAAATGCAAATAAGCCGCTCAATCGAATTAATTTTTCAGTAAAAAATTTTTCGTGACCGATTGGCGCAAGATAATTATCAGTCAGAATATAATCAACGGCACTCAGTCCAGTTGTATCAAAATATCCGATACCGGAAATTTGAATTGGCGCAGTCTTATAACTCATAATTTGAAGTGTCATACCGCCTTCAGTGTGGCCGCCTAAGTCAAAGAGTATGTCCACATTCTCATTAAAAATAGTTTGAGCCGCCTCTTCGATTGAGGTATTGGCCAACATTATATATTTATCCACATTACTTTTAATTTTATCAGTAAAAGTATCTGAGTCCGAAGATAAACTAAAACATTTGACGATAAATTTATCGCGGCTGTAATTAGTTAAGAGTGCCTCATAAAATCTTGCAGACGACGATTCTAAAAAGTGTGGCGCGATGTATCCAACTGTAATCTTGTTATTTGCGTTGATGTTTGAAAGTGGTTCATCTTTTGTTATATTATCGCCGTATAAATTATTATAAATAAAATGCTCGTGAGCCAGGTCCTCATTACTGACACCGTTCAAATAATGCAGCGCAAATAAATAGTTTGAAAAATGAGTGCGCTGACTTCTTAAATATTTATCACATTGAGCTGCATTAAGATACGCTTGGACAGCGCCTTCAGCGTCACCAATATCGTGGAAGTATGCACCAATCTTTTCGTGGACGCGCCATTTATTTTCGTCTGCAGTTTTTATGAGTTCATCTTTTAAAATTTCCAACTTATCATCTATCATCTTGTCACCAGCCATAAAAATATTTTACATATACTATACAATAATAAGATTATTTTGTATACCATTATATCAACTAAAAAATTCTTGACTTTGTGCGTCAAAATAGTTTATACTACTACAAGTATTACTATTTTGTGATAGCTTCTATGTAAAAAATATATAACGGAGGCTCAATAGATGAAGTCAGAATTTAAAATAAAAACAAAACGATGTAAGGGCTGTGGAATATGCGTTGCGTTCTGCCCAAAACAAGTGCTGGCATTGGATGCACTCGGCAAAGTCTATGTTGCAGATCAGGAAAAATGTATCGCTTGCGGACAGTGTGAGCTGCGCTGTCCAGATTATGCAATTTTCGTTGACAAAGTGAAGGAGGCGGCGTCCAAATGAGTAATGCACGATTAATGCAGGGCAATGAAGCAGTTGCCGAAGGTGCGCTGCTTGCCGGTGTGAGATTTTTTGGCGGCTATCCAATAACGCCGTCAACAGAAATAGCCGAAGGCATGGCGAAGATGCTGCCAGCGGTCGGCGGAACTTTTATACAAATGGAAGATGAGATTGCGAGTATGGGCGTCGTGCTTGGGGCGTCGCTTGCAGGCAAAAAAGTATTAACTGCCTCGTCCGGTCCTGGCATCAGCTTAAAACAAGAATTAATTGGATATGCGGCGGCGGCTGAGATACCAGTTGTGATTGTCAACGTACAGCGTGTTGGTCCTTCAACTGGTCAACCGACGGCACCGGCGCAGGGCGATGTAATGCAAGCACGTTGGGGAACACACGGCGATCACCCTATCATTGCACTGTCACCGTGGAGCGTACGTGAGGCCTTTGATATTACAATTAAATGTGTAAATTATGCTGAGAGGTTCCGTTCACCAGTAATATTGTTAATGGACGAGATAGTTGGACACTTGCGCGAAAAAGTTGAATTGCCAGATGAAAGTGAACTTAATATCTATCCGCGTCGTGAACCTAAAATTACACGAGCAGAAGGCTACGAACCGTATAAGCCGGACGATGATCTTGTACCTAATATTGCGGACTTCGGCAAAGGCTATCACATACACGTGACTGGTCTGATTCACGACGAGACGGGCTTTCCGGTCGGCAGTCCGAAAGTCACCAAAGACGCGATTGAGCGTCTGCATCAAAAGATAGAGATTGCTATTGATGATATAATTGATATTGAAGAATCATTTATGGACGATGCAGAATACGCGGTTGTGGCATACGGAGGCACCGCACGTACGGCTTATGAGGCGGTTAAGCACGCACGCGAACGCGGTATCAAAGTCGGCCTGATGCGCTTGATTACAATATGGCCGTTTGCGGATAAGGCTATATTTGAACTTGCAAAACGAGTTAAAGGTATTCTCGTTGCCGAATTGAATTACGGTCAGCTTGTCAATGAAGTTAAACGGGCGGCAAATGGTCAATGTCCGGTTGATCTTTGCGCTAAATACAATATGCAGATTTTTGAGCCGGAAGAAATAGAAGACGCCATTGATGAGATGATTAAACACATTTAAGATATTAATTATAATTCTTATAAATTAAAAATAGCTCCAACATTATTGCGCGGAGCTATTTTATTATTTTTGTACATAGGACACTTTCAAAATATATAATGTCATCATTTAGATAAAAATTGAGTTAAAGTTTCCATCATCTTCGGTACGTCAATAGGCTTGGCGATATGACTGTTCATATCAGCATTTTTAGCATTTTGTATATCCTCGCTAAATGCGTTGGCGGTCATTGCAATGATTGGTATGTTTGCAAGCTCAGGATTATCCAGCGCACGAATGGCTTTTGTCGCCTCATAGCCGTTCATCACAGGCATCTGTACATCCATTAAAATTAAATCGTAATCGCCTGGTTTAGAAGCCGCGACTTTATCATATGCGTCTTGTCCATTTACAGCCGTATCCACAGTGAAGCCGAATTCTGACAGAATCATAAAAGCAATTTCACGATTGACTTCAATATCATCGACGAGTAACAATTTTTTCTGAGTGAAGTCAATGTCTACGTTGTTAGAGATCTGCTCAGGAATAGCTTTAGATTCAGCTTCGGCAATTTCATCACGAGATTGAAGTTTAAAACTTACATCAATGACAAACTCCGTACCTTCATTAGGCGCAGTGATAACTTTAATTTCGCCCTTCATTAAGTCAACGATACTTTTAGTAATTGCCATACCGAGACCGGTGCCCTGTATGCCGCTGACCGTTGAGGTGCGTTCTCGTTCAAAGGCCTCAAAAACTTTAGCCGCAAATTCCGGTGTCATTCCAATACCGCTGTCTTTAACACGGAATTCATACTGTCCAATGTCTTCAGCAGTGTCAGTGTTGAGCTGAGACAGTTTAACGTCAATCTTTCCGTCATTCGGAGTAAATTTATAGGCGTTGCTCAATAAGTTTAACAACACGCGGTCAAGTCGATTCTTATCGCAAATGACATATCTATCTTTGACGGTTGAAGTATCAACATTAAATGTGATATTTTTACTTTGCATCTGATTAGAAAACATATCATATACTTCATTAATCGTATTGACTAAATCCGTATTAACCGGCTCAAGTTCCATTTTGCCGGACTCAATACGTCCCATTTCCAAAACGTCATTGATTAAAACCAATAAGTGATGGCTGGACGCTTCTATTTTGAGGAGAAATTCGTGTAATTTTGAAGGCACATTATCTGGACATTTTTCACGAGTGCAATTGTCACAAATAGAATGTAACGACTTGGCAAGTTCAATGTAACCGATAATGGCGTTCATCGGTGTGCGAATATCGTGGCTCATATTGAACAGAAATTTTGTTTTAGCCTTGCTGCCCTCTTCAGCGCGTGTTTTAGCGGCTATGAGTTCGACTTGCTGCTTTTTGAGTTCTTCCTGTTGATGATTAATCGTCTCAAGATTCTCCTGAAGACGTTTAGTATAAGCCTCGCGAGTTTGTGTATTTCGATACTGTACCAAGATGTAGATTATAAGCAAGATCACTAATAAAACAGAAGTTCCAATGGCAGCAACCAGCCATGGACGACTTTCAATCATCTCAGCAAGCGTCATATTTTCGTAACGCTGACTAATCCATTTTCGATCCAGTTCAGCCAATCGACCTTCCTGCTGCATTTGTATCAACACGGCATTTACTTTGACGCGCAGCATAGTATCTTCTGGATGCATAGCAAGCGTACCATAAACGTGAGTAACAGCATAACTCGGATGTATATCGTGTATGTTTAATTTTTCTAAAAAGGCATTGCCAACTTGTATAGGACAAATGGCAAATTCATATTCGCCGCGAGCGAGTGCCTCAAAAATAACTTCATAAGAATCAATATAAGTTATCTCATCGTCAAAGCCGAGTCCAGGCACACGATGAAGAGAGGCGACACGACGGCCATATAAATCAGCAACAGAAGAAATACTTCTCCGACCATAAACTACATATTGCTTTTCAGTTGTTGGAAGTGTCGCAATTACGTCTGAATCATTTATTATTGAATCAGATTCCATATTCATAATTATATCAGCATTGCCGTCTCTGAATCGTTTGTTTGCCTCAACCCAATCTAATAATTGAAGATCGAGATTCATTTCAAGACGATTGGCAATCTCATTTATCAATTCGACGTCAAGACCGTAATAATTTTCTTGTTCATCGGTATACGAATAAGGCGCGTAATCTATATCGGTTACGACGTGCAGTGTCTTATCAAATTTGTTTAATGCGCGAACTTCTAATTCTGGATTTGGCTGTGGCGTAATGAGATAAATAATTAAAAATGTTGTCGTCATTACCAGAATTAGTATCAGAGTGAATATCTTTTGCATGTTGCATCTCACTTAAATAGTGCAGAAAACTTCCGTATGGTCTCTTCTTTATGTTGCAATATCTCAGCATAGTTTATCTTTATTCCAGTGTTAAGTGCAATTTCCGGTGAAGGTAAATTATATTTTTCCGGCATTTGTACATCTCTACGGACTGGAACTGTACCAGCGTCTGCAACTTTTTGTTGAGCTTCCTGAGTCATTACGTAATCAATAAACTTTTTAGCGGCGTCCATATGACTTGAGTCTCTAAAAATAGCGATTGGACTTGGTACCATCAATAATTCTTTAGGATAAACCATTGCAAGAGAGGCACCTTTATCAATTTTGCTGGCAGTAATATAATCGACGCCGAGACAAGCATTTAAAGTACCAGAAGCCGTATCGTCAATTACACGACCGGAGCCTTTACTTTTAACTGTACCATTGGCCTGAAGACGCTCAAGATATTCCCACCCAAATTGTTTTTCCAGGAGAGCAACACTCATATAAGCTGTGCCGGATAAAGCTGGATCTGCAATACCAAAGGCATTTTGATAGAGTGGATCTGTTGCAATTTCTTCCCAAGTGGTCGGTGGAGTGGTGACCTTACTGGTGTTAATTACAATACCGAGTGTGCCGAGACGAGCTGCGGTGAAAGAACCGTCATAATCGTCAAATGGATTTAAAAGCTCATTAAAGTCTGCTGGCTGGTACTTTTCAAGCAGACCTTCATTTTTCATCTGATAAAAATCTGGCACTTCACTTGTCCAGATGATATCTGCCATAATGTGGCCGCTCTGACGTTCAGCGGCGAGTTTAGCCATAATCTTACCTGCGCCGGCTGATTGATAATCTACGTCAATGTCAGGATATTTCTTTTTAAAGCCTTCGACGATACCGCCAATGAGCGATTCCTTCATTGAAGTATAAATTACCAATTTGTTGTTAGAAGTCTTTCCAGATTGAGATGAATCTGAATTTGTTGGTTCATCTCCACAGCCGCTGATAATTACAGATAGAGCTGCCATTATCAGCATTAAAAACAAAGTAATACTCTTTTTAAACACGAAACATCACCCTTTATTAATAAATTAGAAGTTTTAATGGACAATTCAAACTGATAAGGCAATACAAATCAGATTTATAATTTACTCAATTAGCTCCGACAAGGTATCATAAAGATGTTCAGGCTCAACCGGCTTGGACAAATGTGCATTCATTCCGGCTTGAAGTGACCGTTGAACATCTTCGTCAAAGGCATTTGCAGTCATCGCGATAATAGGAATAGTTTTGCTGTCAGGGTGGTCGGACGCCCTAATTGTTCTCGTCGCTTCCAGTCCGTCCATTTCCGGCATCCTTATATCCATTAGTATTGCGTCATAATAACCGACTGGGTGACTTGTAAACATTTCGACAGCGATTTTGCCGTTCACAGCGTGTTCTGCTTCCATTTCGCGCATTGACAGCAGCATCATCATAATCTCAGCATTGACCTGCATATCCTCAGCAATAAGTATGCGACATCCAGTTAAATCTGTAGACGAATCTTCTTTAGATAAAATTACATTCTTTTTCTTGAGCGATTGATTAAATTGTTCAAGTACATTTGAAGCAAATAAGGGCTTTGACATAAAACTGTCAACACCGGCACTAACGGCGTCCTCGACTATATCGTCCCAACTGTAGGCAGTCAAAATAATTATAGCAGATTCATTGCCGACGATCTCACGAATTTTGCGTGTAACTTCGATACCGTTTTGTTCCGGCATATGAAGGTCCATCAAAATTAAATTATAAGGTTTATTTCTTGCGTGTGCCAGGCGAATCATTTCTATGCCTTCAGCACCGGAAATAGCAAATTCAGAGGAAATACCGACCTCTTCCAAAACAAGCTGAGCGTGTTCGCAGGCAATTGGATCATCATCAACGATTAATACATTCAAATCGCGTGCATTTATACTATTTCCTTCATTTTGGTATGATTTATCTACATTCCGCAGCGTCACATTGATAATAAATTCAGAGCCTAAGCCTTTTTTAGACTTGACTGAGATGTTGCCATTCATCATTTCAATAATGTTTTTACTGATCGCCAGACCAAGTCCGCTGCCACCGTAAGAAGTAGTTGCTGTACTGTCTTCTTGTGAGAACGCTTCAAACATTTTTGGAAGATAATCTTCATCAATGCCAATGCCGGTATCTTTAATGACAAAGCGAATCGTTGACTTATTCTCAAATTGTGCAGTACATTTAACCGTAAGTGTAACGTGGCCGCCTTGCGGCGTGAACTTAACGGCGTTGCCCAGAATATTAATGAGCACTTGTTTTAATTTAGTATCATCGCCAATATAATAGCTTTCAACTTTGCCGTGAATCACGCAGTCATAGTGCAGGTTGCGGCCTTGACACTGAGTATTAATTATCGCATTAATCTGCTCAAGCATTCCGCTAAATGAAAATTCTTCATTCCGTAGCACGATCCGTCCACTCTCAATGCGGCTCATATCTAAAATATCGTTGATGATATTAAGGAGATGATGAGCACTTTTGCCAATTTTTTCAAGATATTCACGTGTACTCGGCAATAAATTCGGCTCCTTGAGAGCAATATTATCAAGTCCAATGATAGCGTTCATTGGTGTGCGTATCTCGTGACTCATATTTGACAAAAATGCGGTCTTTGCAACGTTTGCCTGATTTGCCGTTGCCAGTGCAGATTTTAATTGTTTATTGCGTTCCAGCTGTTCTTGTTTCAATTCAGTTGTGTCAGATTTTAAAAGAATATAAAACTTAGCCTCTTTATCAACACAATAAAAAATAAATCGTTTATTAAAAATATCATTTCCAATCTTGCAATTGATATTAATAATATAAGGTTCTTTAACACTGAGCTCGCGTTCAATGCAATCAAGGCTCAACGCATCGCGTATTTGCGCTTTTTCATCTGCTGTGCCGTCAATGACGGGTAAAACTTGATTGTTAATGTAATCGTTGTATACTCCGTTACGATTAATCGGAAAGATGCTGCCTTTAGTAATTTTATTTGGATCGCCGATAACTACACCGTACTGACCGTCTACGATATATGTAATCATATCGTATTGTTCAGCCAGCACTTTTTCGTGAAGTACGTGATTGACTTTTTCGGCGTTGTAATCTTTTTCAACGGCAAATGCAATTACGTCACCGGTTGAAGGTTCACGGCGCAAATTGACTTTATAATTGACAAAACATTTTCTGCCGTCAGGACGCTGACTGAAGAAAACATCGGACACTATATTTTTACCATTTTTATAGTTATCAATTAATTGTTGAGCATTAAACTTTTCTGCAAAATGTTTGCGATCTCGTTCCAATGGAAGAGCGTTTATTCTGTTTCCAATGTTTTCCGAAATAATTTTGCCGACACTATCCATTTGATAAGCTTCACGTCCGCGACAATCTTCGACTACATCTTTTGTCAAATTCAACCGTAGAGAGAGTAAACTGTCGTTGGCAATTTCTTCCAGTTCAGTACGCACACCTTCATACATCTTCTGGACTCGTTGTTCACTTTCTTTTATATAAGTCACGTCAAAATATGTGCAATAAGCATATTGTATTCCGTCTTCTTCGATAAAAGCATAGTGAACATTTACCCATATCCAATTATTCTTCAGTGTGAGTTTACGAATATTAAGACTGTTAGTACCAGCCCGTGTAATATGATGGCGAAATAAATAAGCCACTTCATCGCGGTCTTCAGGGTGAATGGTACTCATTGTACTGCCACTCTCCAGCTTAATAAAGTCTTCTTCAGTGCCTTCAATCATATCAGTAAATTCTTTAGAACACCAAATCGGATAATACGTGCCGTCTGGTTCTATCTGCATTAGTACAGCGTTGTTGTCCAACGATCGAAACAGCTTTTGATAAAAAGTGGTCTTAAAATTCAACATGATGTTATTAACTCTTGCACATTTCAAGTAACTTATCGCGAGAAGCTTTAATTGGCTTATAAATTTCAACGTAGTCGGCCTGCTTCTTTGCACGGAGCATTTCGGTCATTTCTGCAAGTGGATTGTAAATCGGTGCAAGTGCCAAATTGCCGATAACGCCCTTGAGCGCGTGTGCTGCCTCAAAGGCTTCTTCAATATTGTTATCCTCAAGTGATTTTTCAAGTGACTCAAAGTGAGCATCAGACAAGCCCATTTGTAACATTCTGAAGTAAAATTTTTCATTGTTCATACAACGTGTAAGCCCTTCTTTAGTATCCACACCAAGTTCTTTTAATTGGTCAAGTGTTATCATTATTAAATCCTCCATTCATTAACAAAAAATATGTTAGAAAATTTTTTTATTTATAATATTTTAAATAATGCTATCAAAAATTTTGCAAACGTGATAAAATATAAAATTATAGTTGAGACACGAAGTAAAAAATTAAATTTTCAAGTAAGGATGTGATTTCTTGAAAAAAATACTAATAGTCGATGATATGATAGTCTCATTGATGATGACGGAAAATATACTTGCAACTCAGTACACTACTTTTTGCGCCTCTTCAGGACAGGAAGCTATTGAAATATACAGGCAGGAACGACCGGATATGGTGCTGTCTGATTTACGTATGCCTGGTATGTCCGGCTATGAGCTGCAGAGTACATTGCAAGAAGAATATAATCAGATCATACCGTTTATGTTTATGACAGCAGATCACGATGAAGAAACGGAGAGCAAAGGTTTTGATAACGGTGCAATGGATTTTATTAGAAAACCATTTCGCCCTGATGTACTTCTGCGTCGAGTTGCAAATATCCTTCAAACAGTTGAACAAATTCAAGGCTTGAAAAAACATGCCAGCATTGATAAATTAACCGGTCTGTTAAACAAAGCCTCATCTGAAGAAGAACTCACAAACATTTGTAAATCTTCCAACGGTGCGTTGATGATGATTGACTTGGATAGTTTTAAATTGGTCAACGACATTCACGGCCACGCGATGGGCGATAAGATTTTGATAAGCTTTTCTGAAATTATACGTTCTGCGATGCGTCCAACTGATCTGGTCGGTCGAATGGGCGGCGATGAGTTTATCGCATTTTGCAATGGTATGCACGACGAATCTGCGATTGCAAATAAATCTGAATACATTAATCAAAAACTCGTTGAGTCTGCCAAAAAACTTATGGGTGAAGATATGAACATTCCGCTTGGTGCGTCCATTGGCTGCGTGCTGGTTCCGACTGAGGGCACAGACTTTGCTGAACT
>JAFUTM010000089.1 GCA_017484235.1 Selenomonadaceae bacterium | reverse complement strand
TATTGGCTTACTCTTCACCAGTTGAATATTCAACGCTTGATGAGATTATACAACTTGCAAATGACAGAAATGAGTTGCCGTTTATACTCTTGCTTGATGAGATTGAAGACCCTCATAATTTCGGCGCAATCCTTAGAACGGCCGACGCAGTTGGAGTACACGGTGTGCTGATTCCTAAACGCCGCAGTGTCTCTCTTAACTCAACTGTTGCAAAGACTTCTGCCGGTGCAATGGAATATGTAAAGGTTGCACAGATAAACAACGTTGCTCAGACTTTAAAACAACTCAGAGATATGAACTTTGTAATAATTGGCAGTGACGCTGAGGGCACGGAATTTTATGACAATGTTGATTTTAATGACGCAATTGTGCTTGTCATCGGCAGTGAGGGCAAAGGTATGCGCCGCCTCACTAAAGAAAACTGTGATATATTAGTAAAAATTCCTATGATCGGAAAAATAAACTCACTTAATGCTTCCGTTGCCAGTGCCGTCTTAATGTATGAGGTCTTCCGCCAGCGCAGACGTTTATAATTTATTATTTATTCAAATATTTTAATTGCTGACTATGAATTATGGCTAAGAAAAAATATTATATAATTGATGGATACAATTTGATATATGTTTGGTCCGAACTCAATGAAGATGACTTTGCAACTGCTCGCGAAAAGCTCATAAATATCTTGATTGAGTATGGCGCATATGAAGAGATTGATATAATATTGGTTTTTGATGCAGGAGCGACTCTGGAACCTGAGCACTCTGATATTTATAGTGAGCATTTTGAAGTTATATACACTGGATATGGTCAAACGGCAGACAACGTAATTGAGCGTCTGGTTTACGAAATGAATAAAAAACGACTTGAAGTTCACGTTGTAAGCTCCGACGCAATTATTGAAACTGTCATTTTAGGTGCCGGCGCATACCGTCACCCTTCGAGAGAATTTTATCGATTAATTAAACATTTTAAAAAGAAACTTCGTGACAAGTATCTTAGTAATGTTAAGCTGCCATTGGTTCGCAGTGAAGTTGCAGACAGAATTGATCCGAATGTGTTTTCTAAACTTGAAAAATTAAGAAGACTAAAATAAATTGACTTAAATCAAACTGTGCGGTATAATAAAAAATATACATAAAAAGTAAATCGTTGTATATAATTAGGTGTTGTGAATAATTGTTTTATGGAAGTGGGTAACATCAGCTAATGGAAATAGAAGGTATCAGTGAATACGAAAAATTTGAATCATTGACAGATGAAGAACTGATAGTGGAAATTAAACAAAATTTAAATAACAGTGCACTCGATTATCTTATACATCGTTACAGAAGTTTCGTCAGAGCGAAGGCGCGTTCTTATTTTTTAATTGGTGCCGATCGTGAGGATATCATACAAGAAGGTATGATTGGTTTTTACAAGGCGATTCGTGATTTTAAAAGTGATAAGCTGTCATCTTTTCACGCTTTTGCCGAGCTTTGCGTTACGCGGCAAATTATCACTGCCATAAAAACGGCGACTCGTCAGAAACATATACCGCTCAACTCTTATATCTCGCTCAACAAGCCAATCTATGATGAAGATTCGGATCGCACTCTGCTTGATGTATTGTCCGGCGTTAAGGTTGCTGATCCAGAGGAACTCGTTATAAGTCGTGAGGAATTTTTAACCATTGAACGTAAAATGGAAGAAATCCTCAGTGATTTGGAGTGGCAAGTTTTAATGGCTTATCTTGACGGTAAATCTTATCAAGAAATTGCTCAAGGGCTTAATCGGCACGTCAAATCAATTGATAACGCTCTCCAGCGAGTTAAAAGGAAGCTGGAAAAATACGTTGCGAGTCGTGGTGAATCAATAGACATCAGTACGGTCTATCGCGGGCTTTCTTCTATTGATCGTCGAATGAAAAGTTCCAATGACAAGCTAGTCGTTAAACGGTAATTAAAAAATCCCAATTATGGGATATTTTTTATTTTGATTAACAAGGTGATTTA
>JAFUTM010000088.1 GCA_017484235.1 Selenomonadaceae bacterium | reverse complement strand
ACGCTCTTTAGGTATACCACCAAACTTAACACCGCGAGCTTTAGCAGCAGCGATACCTTCAGCTTGTCGTTGATGATTAAACTCTCGTTCAGTCTGAGCAACGTAAGATAAAATTTGCAATGTTAAATCCGTAATAAATGTGCCAATAAGATCGTGACGTTGTCGTGTATCAAGAAGTGGCATATCTAATACAACGATGGAGACTTGTTTCTCTTTGGTGATGATTCGCCACTGCTCCAGTATTTCTGCATAATTGCGACCGAATCTATCAATAGATTTGATGACGAGTGTGTCATTGGGCTTCAGTTTTTGTAAAAGCCGCTGATAAGCAGGACGGTTGAAGTGTTTGCCCGACTGTTTATCAATAAAAATATTTTCGTTAGGTACACCAAACTCCGTCATTGCTATCAGTTGTCTATCTTCGCTCTGGTCTTTGCTTGATACTCTAATATAACCATAAGTTTTTTCAGACATAAAAAATCCTCCAATCTGATATAAATACATAATAGTTATATCAAATTAGAGGTTTTATTTTTTAATTTATTTCAGATATTTAATTTTATCCGATTAATCGCATCGTAAATATCATCGTGTATGGATTCAATACTTTTTGGATTGTTGCCCTCACTGCACTTTATGGTAATCCAGTTGAACTTTGCCGCAATTTGCTTGTAAGCCGCATAACATCGGCGCTGGTAGTCGAAATCGCGTTCGTGAATGTCCATTTTGTTTCGTTCAACTATAAGGCGTTCGCTAATTTCCGGCGGCATATCCAAAAAGATTACTATATCCGGCCTCGGCAATTTTAGTTTTTCATACTCAAAATCATCGAGCCAGTTGAGAAACTTGTCACGTTCAGAGTCGTCATTAATTTTCACCGCTTGGTGAACCATATTAGAAGTAGTATATCGGTCGGCTATGATTATGCCGCCCGACTCGTAAAATTGTTGCCAGTTCGTTTTATAAGAGGCATAACGGTCAACCGCATAAAAGGTAGAAGCCGCATAAGCGTCAACGTCATCTGCGTGAGAGCCGAAATCTCCGTTTAAATACATTTTGATAAGCGAACTGGACGGCGAATCATAATCTGGAAATGAAATCTGTTTGACATTGTGACCATCAGAGGTCAGGTGCTCAAACAGTTTTTTAGTTTGTGTCGCTTTACCGGAACCGTCGCCGGCTTCAATCACTATCAGTTTACATTTAGTCATACTCATACTCCAATTAATTTAATATTTAAGAATATCATAGCCATAAATCGTTTTAAAATCATTTCTCATTGAAACTGCAATCCAGCCGTTATTATCGGCCGCTGCCTTCGTCTTTGCCGCCTTCGATAAGTTGCCGAACTCACGTTCAGTGTCGTCACAGAGCAGAATGAACGCCGCCGATTTATATTTATTATTATTAATCGTGTAATTGAGCATAGCGAAGTCGCCGCTGGAATTGCCGAACGCTAAGACGGGCTGCCTGCCGATTTCGCGCTGAATCTTAATAATTTTACTTTCGCCGACGGTTGAATCAATGATGCTGCCGCTGCGAAGGAGCTGGCCGTCTACAATTTTGTAAGAGTGGTCGGAGCCGATAATATGGTTGGGCTTAATCGCCAGAGCGCCGTCAATGAGTGCGCGTAGTGATTCACGCTCGCAGCCGGAGACTATGTAAACGATAAAATCATTCGCGTTAAGATAAGCGACGACCTCGACCATTGGTAAGTAGAACGCCTCGCCGACTTTAAGATTGCTCAAGCCCTCGACGTAATTGTTGTTGATATAATTCTTAACGAAGGTACTAAACTCAGCGGGCGTGAGGTCAGCGTAAGACTTCGGATAATAATTAGTCATCTCGTTTGTCAAATCTGAGGTCAAGTTGTGACTGCAGATTGCGGCTTTAGCTCTTGTGGCGAAATCTGCTTCCTGCGTTGACGGATTATAATTTTTAACTTCCAAAACCTGGTACAGATACATCGTCCAGCCAAAATAATAAGGCGCACTCTCACATATCAGCGTTCCGTCACAATCAAAGACGGCGATTCTGTCTTCAACCGGAATAAAATTCTGACTATTTGGATTGGTGACATCTTCGACGTATTCAATCAATTTGTTTTTAGCCGAAGAGCCATTTGTCCAGTATT
>JAFUTM010000087.1 GCA_017484235.1 Selenomonadaceae bacterium | reverse complement strand
GGCTCATAACCGGTCGGTCCTTGGTTCAAGTCCAAGTGGGTCCACCACTGATTAAACAATTTGGAATTTTGATAAAGGCCTTGTAGCTCAGCTGGATTAGAGTATTTGACTACGAATCAAAAGGTCGGGGGTTCGATTCCCTCCAAGGTCACCATTGTATATGGTATAATATGGGTAGGTGGCCGAGTGGTTAAAGGCGACGGACTGTAAATCCGTTCTCATCGAGTACGGTGGTTCGAATCCACCCCTGCCCACCACGTTTGAATTTTTTACTTATATACATAAATTTTTCACCATAAAAAAGCGTCACTGTTATGTGGCGTTTTTTTAGTCAGGAGACTTTATGAGGCAGATTAAAATAAAGATGATTACTCCGACTATTGAGATAGACGGTGACGCAGCCCGACATTTAATATACAGTCAACGTGCAAGGGTAGGCGAACAATTAACGGTGCTTGATGAAACAGGTCAGCGTGCATTGTTTGAGCTGGATACGTTTAGCAAGCTGAAAGTAATTGCCCGATTTATAGAATACTTACCAGCGAAGTCGCCAGAAGTTGTGACTTTAGCAGTGGCAATACCCAAACGTGGCTTGGACGGTGTTGTGAGACAGGCAACTGAAATTGGAGTAAAAAAAATACAACCGCTTATAACAGAGCGTACCATAATAAAACCAGCGGACTCCAAAGTGGAAAGGTGGCGGCGTATAGCCAAAGAAGCTGCTGAACAAAGTGGAGCATTTGAGCCTATTATAATAGAACCGTTGTCATTGGCAGCCGCTTTAGAACATGGAGTTGGCAGTCAAATAATATTATGTGACGAACGTGAAAAGTCCAAACGGTTGATAGACGTTGTGTCGAACAATCTAAATAAGGATATACTACTAATAGTTGGCAGTGAAGGTGGATTTTCCAAAGCAGAATATGAGGCGCTGGACAAATGTGGAGCTGTTAATGTCACTCTAGCCGATAATATACTGCGTGTTGACACGGCGGCGATAATGGCACTGTCCATTTGCAAACACGTATTATTAAAAAATTAAAGGTGACAAAATCTCTCTATAGCAATTGAAATTGAATCCACTCTTAAACAATCTGAGTAATTAACAAAATTGTTATTAGATTCTATGGTTGTAGACTTCAATAAACGACAGAATATCACTCAAAGAATCACCGCCGAACTTATCAACAACAGCTTGAGCAATCACAAATGCTGCCATAGCCTCACCTACGACAGCCGCTGCTTCAACCGCACAGGTATCGCTGCGTTCTTTACAGGCGAGGACTTGACGTTTAGTTGCAATGTCAATGGATTTAAGCGGCGTCATCAAAGTTGGAATTGGCTTCATCACGACACGGACAATTATATCTTCACCGTTACTCATACCGCCCTCAATACCACCAGCATGATTAGTTGGGCGGTATATTTTTTTTGTCTGTTCATCGTAAAAAATCTCATCGTGAATTTGACTACCAAACAAATTCGCGCACTCGAAGCCGGCTCCGATCTCAACGCCTTTAATAGCTTGAATAGACATCATCGCCGCAGCTAATTTAGCATCAAGTTTCTTATCAAACTGAATATGACTGCCTAAGCCAATCGGTACGCCTTTTATAATAACTTCAAAGATGCCGCCGAGCGTGTCGCCCTTAGATTTAGCCTCATCAATTTTAGCCTTAATCTCATCACTTATTTCTGATTCTGAAGTATTATTAATGCCGCCAATTTTTGTCACGCGACTTGTTACTGATACGCCACAGTTTTTTAAAAATTCTTTGCAGACGGCACCAACTGCCACTAGCATAGTCGTCTCACGTGCACTGGAGCGTTCCAAAATGTCGCGGGCGTCGTCACGATTATATTTGATAACGCCAGTTAAATCAGCGTGGCCTGGTCGCACCGCCGTAACTTTATCACCGGTCGGCTTACCAAAGACGGACATTCTATCCTGCCAGTTCTGCCAGTCGCGATTCTTAACAATTAACGTAATAGGAGAGCCAATCGTTTCACCAAATCTAACGCCAGAGACAATTTCAATTTTGTCGCGTTCAATCTTCATTCTGCCGCCGCGTCCGTAGCCCTGCTGTCGCCGTGCAAGATCGTTATCAATATTATCTTTGTTAATTTTGACTCCAGCTGGCAAGCCTTCCAATATCGCCGTAAGTTGTGGGCCGTGCGATTCTCCAGCCGTCATAAATCTTAATTCTGACATTTTATCATCTCCAAAAGTTTTAATTTAGTGCTTTACAAAAGAAAAATCATTAATTATAATCATATCATAATATTCAGTGTATTTTTGTTGTATTAAAGGAGTGCGCTTTTTATGAAAATATTGATGGAAACACTTACGGAGTAAGACCTGGTGATGAAATTGGTTATGTAAGTGCAAGATATGTTCAGATTGATTAATTTATTGTTATTTCTCAAGGGCAAAGATAATTATATTAAGTTTGCAATTTAATTTCTCTCCGTCATCTTTACTGGTGATAGAGAGATTTTTCATATTTACCATTCGTTCACTGTTTTCTACAGCTTTTAGAAAATTTATCAATGACATATAATCACATTCAAACACAAAATCAATTGGCAGCATACTCAAATTATCAATCGCTTCAATGTTAATCTTACTGTCCACATCATTGTTTTGATTGTCAATAACTTCTTCATCAGCGTTATTAGTGTCATTATTGTTGTTATCGTTGGAATCGTCTGAATTAATTTTAACTGTGCCAGGCTTTATCGAAATAATCTTAACCTTGTTCGTTATTGCAGTTTGCTGCAAAAAAGTTATAAATGCGCCTTGATTCAATTGTTCAGGCAGTGCCTTGTTTGTAGACTGATAACGTATCTCCAGTTCGTTGAGGTATTCGTCTAAATCTTTGTGGCGATTCTTATAATTTATCAGATTAATTCCGTCGCGAATGATAAGTTGTTTTTCCTGATTTATATTAAAAATGCTCTGCTTCATATTTAGATGAAAGAATTTCCACATCAATGCGCTAAAAATTACACAAAAAAAGACGGCGAATAAAACAGGAAATTTTTTTAATCGCACGTCAAACACTCTCCATATGGCAGTTTATTCAACTGTTGATTCTAAGTAATTATATACAAAAGCTGCAAGAGCTGCGCCAATCAATGGACCTACAATGAATACCCAAAGGCTGGACATAGGAGCTAAATTACCCGTCATAGCAGCAACGATTGCTGGTCCAAAACTTCTTGCCGGATTGACACTAGTGCCGGTAAGACCGATGCCGAGAATATGGACACCTGTAAGCGTAAAACCAATCACAAGGCCAGCTAGTGAACCGTGACCAGCTAATTTAGATGTAACACCTAATATAGCCATTACGAAAATAAATGTTAAAATAATTTCAACAAGTAAGCCGGCAACTGCACTGCCATTGACTCCGGCAAGGCCATTTGTGCCAAGACCGCCAGTCATATCCGTCACACCGCCGAGTCCAAAAATCATTGCAAGAATACCTGAACCAATAAGTGCACCAACACATTGAGAGATTATATATCCTGCAAAATCTCTAGGTTCCATTCCACCACTGAGCAGCACACCAAGCGACACTGCCGGATTGATGTGGCAGCCAGAAATATTTCCAATTGAATATGCCATTGCAACAATGGACAAGCCAAACGCTAAAGCTGTTAAAATATATCCTCCACCTTGAGCAGCATTACAGCCGACAAGCATTGCCGTTCCGCAGCCCAGAATAACCAGTACCATTGTGCCGATTGCTTCTGCTATATATTTTCTCAAAATTAAAACCTCCTTTGATATAATGATAACATAAATGTTAATGAAATACAAGTAATTTAAGCTATAATGTAAATAACGTCGTAAGTTATTCAGTTCCAAAAATCAAAATGATAAAACAAATCAATGATTATATCTATCCTGCACAGAATTATTTCGAAACCTATATTAATCTCAATTATTTATGAAAAATCCAATACTCTTGAGCATAAAAAGAGCCGTTACATTTTTTATTGCAACAGCCCTTAAAGATGTAAATTATATTGTTTTTAATCAATACTTATTAACTCATATTGCGGATTGCCCATTTTTAACTCAGCCATAGCCGAAAGCTGACGCAAGCCGTGACGTGATTCAATTCTTTCTCTCAAGTCCGCACTGTCAGAAGCAGAATAAACAAAGTCGCAGCACGCTTGGTCAACTGCCAAAATGTCAGTCGAGGCACAAATTCCGATATCAGCCATCGTCGGTTCAGCTGCTGTTGTTCCGGCACAGTCGCAGTCAACCGACATACGACGCATAACATTTAAAAATACGATATGCTTGCCAAAATGATCAATTGTTGCTTTACCAGAATCTGCCATATGTTCCATAAATTTATCCTGCATAGGCATATTATGTGCCCAATCATCGCCGGTCGGCGGCATATTTGTGCCTTCAGTGTAGCCGTGAACTTGACGTTTGCCCATTTGACCGGAAGCCATACCAATTGCAATATTTTTGAGTGAGCCGCCAAATCCGCCCATAAGATGACCCTTAAAATGAGTAAGCACTATAATAGAATCGTAGTTGACAAGATTTTTGCCCATTATGACCTCTTGTAAATGAAGTCCATTCTTAACTGGAAAGGCAATGCCACCTTCCTCGTCCATTATGTCAACCGGACAAAAAGTCCAGCCATTAATCTTAAGCGTTTCTTTGTGTCCTTCTGTTGTATAGCGATCTCCAAGATACATCGTGTTTGTCTCAATTATATTGCTATTCGGAATTTG
>JAFUTM010000086.1 GCA_017484235.1 Selenomonadaceae bacterium | reverse complement strand
GTATCTTCCTGAATGCATAGCCTTGGGATTTAGGCCCCAAAGTTACTCACTCACTTCAAATCAAAAAATCAAAGAACGCTTATATTATACTATATTACAATAAGTTACAAACAAATTTCAAAAATTAACGCATCACTACTAGTTCGAAATAATATCTTGATATCTTTTTTCATATTTTTCTATGGTTTTCTGCGGGTCTTTAAAAATTGGCTTTGTATGCCCATCAAAAGAATCCACTTGAACGCCTTTATAATATATTTTCCAGGCGCCTCGTTTGCCAGCCCTTAGTTTTCCTTCTTCGTTCTTATAGACACGATTTACACCTATTTCACATGAGAGCTCTTGTGGTGTATTTGTTTTTAGATTTGAATTATAAACCATTTCGGTCGGTGCAACAACTATCAAATCAAGTTCTGATGAAATTGATCGAGCTATATTATCGTTTCCCTTACCAGTTTCACAAGAATGAAGCACCAAGATAGACGTTTGATTTTCATCATTATTATTCTGATAAATAGCACTGTGATTACACAAAAACTCGTGCATGTCAGTAGCATTTTGAACCCATTCTCTTTCACCTGTTTCTGGATTACAAGTTTTTATACTATTGCTATTTCCGTGTGCCCATAAATGAATAACAGGCTTATTGTCCTTATATCGAGCACATGCATTTTTTTGACGAGCGTTTTTCTTATCATTGCCAAAACCATCTATTTTTTCTCGTCCATCAGGATCGAAAAAAAGCACCGGATTATCCGCGCAATAAACATACGGACTCAAACTAGGATACTTGTCACTCATTGGGTCAACACTCAACCATATACCTAATGAAGAGGAATAGTATCGTGCGCCGAAGTAATCATAGCCTGTCTCGGCATCACGTTCCTTGCCTGTGAAGCGGAAACGCTCAGAATAGTCCGTGTTCGGGGCTTGCTGGTCGATGTAGTCGCCACCAAAGGGCTTGTATTGCAGATGCTGCACAGGCTGCCCGCTCAGGTCGGTAATCCACGAGGCGGAACTGAGGTGGTCGGGATGGTAGAAATAGGTGAGCTCGGCTGTCGTGTCAGGCCGTGTCAAGCTGTAAAGTGTATCGAGCCTGTTGCGGTTAATCCGCAAGGGATAAGGCTCCATCACGCGGCGCAGCAGCGAGTCACGCTCCCCGCGCTTGTCAGCCAGCCCCTCGCTGCCAACAATACCAATGTCGGCCAGTCCACCGTTGCCGATAGCCGAGGCGAGGCGCTCAGTGCCGGCAAAATGGTCTGTGCCCTGCCTTTTACTATAGTCTTTATCCATTCCCCTTGTTATCTCATTTTTTCTTCCCATTTTTTCGTATCCGAATAATAGTATATCCCTTCGCCGAGAGAAGTGCCGAACCAAATCATATAGTCCGTACTATCTATTCTTTGATAACAAAACACTTCTCCATCAATTTCTAATACCGATAGCCCAACTTCTAATAAATCTGTCTCACCAATTACTGCAATATCATTCTGAAAATCTAAAAACACAGAGTCAGAACCTACATAATACAGCCAGTTGGGAGGATGCCCATTGTCTTTTTTAAACCTCTCTACTTCCTCTATTATTGTATTTCCTATTTTTTTGTTTTTTTCTATGTATGATGAACAAGAAGCAAAACAAAGAAAAAACAATAATACAATTTTATATATAGGATACCATTAGTGTCCACTAAAAATTTGGACGATTAAAATTTGAATGTTTAACTTAAAATAATAACAGTTCACTATTATCAATTTGTTCTTTGACATTGTTGAAGTTAGATAAGCCGAACAAGGTTTTCAGGGCAGTAGTG
>JAFUTM010000085.1 GCA_017484235.1 Selenomonadaceae bacterium | reverse complement strand
TTCCACATTCTGGATTAATACGTGTACGCCAGATTTTATACTTTTGCTCGTCAATAACAGTATACGCTCCGCCGTGCAGCCCGCGCACTAAATTATGAATCTCACGTGCAGATTTATTCCAGTCGATTAGTCCGGTTTCCTTATTGAGCATTGGCGCATAATTGGACTGCGAATCGTCCTGCTTTTCGGCTTGCAATGTACCGGTAATCAAATTGTCGATAGTTTCCATTAAAGCCGCTGCACCAAGCTCCATTAAATCACTGCGAAGTTCAGTTAATACCGTATCTTCACTGATTGCGATTTCCTTCTTAACCAGCATATCACCAGTGTCAAGGCCAATGTCCATCATCATCGTTGTAACGCCGGTTTTATTTTCGCCATTAATTAACGACCACTCGATCGGAGCGGCACCTCTATATTTAGGAAGTAAAGAGGCGTGTACGTTTATGCAGCCGAACTTTGGCAAGTCTAAAATCCTTTGAGATAAAATTTGACCGAAGGCAACGACAACAATTAAATCCGGTTTCAAATTTTCGAGCTGTTCAATAAATTCATCATTCTTTATTCGTTCGGGCTGCAACACCGGTATTGAATGATTGACTGCCCAAACTTTGACCGGTGAAGGCATTAATTTGTGCCCGCGTCCTCGCGGGCGATCCGGCTGAGTCACAACGGTAATAATTTCCACTTTATCATTTAAAGCCGCAAGACTCGGCACCGCAAATTCCGGCGTGCCCATAAATATTGTTCGTAATTTGTCCATATTAAAAATATCCTCGTAATGATTTATGATTCTTCCTTATTTTTAGAACTGGTGAGACTTTTGGCAATCTCAATAAAAAGCTGGCCATTAAGGTGATCAATCTCGTGCTGCAGACAGCGTGCCAATAAACCGTCAGCTTCAATATACTTCTGTTTGCCAAAACGATTGGTGTACTCAACTTTGACCTTTTCGGCGCGTTCAACTTCGCCATAAACACCTGGAAACGACAGACAGCCCTCAGAATCAATTATGCTGCCTTCCGTTTCGACAATAACCGGATTGATAATATCGTAACGGTGCTCGCCAACGTCAACTACTATCACGCGGATTGGAACGCCAACTTGGGGCGCGGCAATCCCAACGCCTTCATTCTTGTACATTGTCTCAGCCATATTATCAATCAGCGTCTTTATTTTTTTGCTGATTCGGTCAACCGGTTTACACACCTGTTTCAAAACCGGATCGCCCATTTTCTTTATTTCCATTACTGACATACGTTCACCTGTTTCTTTTTATTATAACATATTCATTTTAATAATAAGAGTCTAATAAGTCAATAAAAATTCTAAATGAAATAAAATTCACAAAATCAATCGTGGTTCACATTGTGAAACAAGAATCAATATATAAGATTGATATTGCATTAAGTATAGATTTATATTACACTTTTTTTAAGAGAATTACAAATAAAATTTTTGTAAAATAGTTTGGAGGAATAATTATGGCAGATAAAAAGTTTTCCGTAGTAGTTGCTGGCGGCGGCAGCACATTTACACCTGGAATTGTGATGATGTTGCTTTCTCATTTGGACAGATTTCCAC